>CALEYA010000001.1 GCA_937926215.1 uncultured Croceitalea sp.
GACCGATGGTAGGATACACCCGGCCCGTATTGAAGAAATCGTTAAGAAAACGGAGAAGCAGATCAATGAGGAAATCGTAGATATCGGAAAACGCACGGTTATTGATTTGGGTATCCATGGCTTACACCCAGAATTGATCAAGGCGGTAGGGCGAATGAAATACCGTTCTTCTTACGGACAAAACTTATTGCAGCACTCACGGGAAGTAGCCAAACTTTGTGGCGTAATGGCAGCGGAACTGGGACTGAACCCAAAAATTGCCAAACGTGCCGGACTGTTACATGATATTGGTAAAGTGCCCAATACGGAGGTGGAAGTGGAAACCCCGCATGCCATCTTAGGAATGCAATGGGCGGAGAAATATGGCGAAAAGAAGGATGTCTGTAATGCCATTGGTGCCCACCATGACGAAATAGAAATGACCACCTTAATTTCCCCTATAGTCCAAGTGTGTGATGCCATTAGCGGTGCCCGACCGGGGGCTAGACGACAGGTGTTGGACTCTTACATTCAGCGTCTAAAGGATTTGGAGGATGTGGCCTTTGGTTTCCAGGGAGTACAGAAAGCCTATGCCATACAGGCCGGTAGAGAATTGCGTGTTATCGTAGAAAGCGAAAAAGTCAGTGATGACAAAGCCGCTGAGTTGTCGTTTGAAATTTCGCAGAAAATCCAAACGGATATGACCTATCCCGGCCAAGTAAAAGTAACCGTAATCCGGGAGACGAGAGCGGTGAATGTGGCGAAGTAGGTAACTAAAATTTTATGAGTAAAAGAAAAGCTGCCTACTGGGGCAGCTTTTTTTGTGGTCTTAGAATTACTTCGTGTTTTTCTCCATTCAAGCATTTAGTCTCTTAACAGCGAAGCTTATTTCTTCTTAAGTCCTTAAAGGCTACAACTTTTTTTACTTGGTATAATCTTTTGAATCCCTCCGAGTTGCTATTCCATAGCAACCCACCTCCCTTTTGAAAAAGGGAGGAGTTTTTTTAGTTGACATTGTAATAACCTTGAAATATTTTGGCTAATCCTCGGTGTATCGTAAATCCTTGTTTGCCGATAGCTGAGCTATTAATTACTTGGTAAAAGTTGCAATAAACTGTCCAAGAGATTGACTTTGAAGTAAGCCTTTTAAGGCAGTTTTCTGAATTTGTTTTATACTCGGTACGTTTAGAGATGTCCTATTCCATACAAAAATCATGATCATATCATCCGGTTAGCGTTGATAAAGAAGTCAAAAAGAAGATTTAAATCCAAATGCAACTCCGTATTTAAATAGCTCACTCCTCCTCCCCAGTACCTTCCTCAGAATTCTCACCAGCTTCTGCCTCACGGTTGAGCTTGTTTTCCATGATGTTCAGGTTTTTAAGCTTGGTCTGCCATGTGGCCAAAGCATCCTTATGCCTGTTGATGTTGTTGATCACATCTTTTACCAAAGGATTATCCTCTGAGGCATTGGAGAAAAACTGAAGGTTGTTTTCCAATTGGCGAATCTCATTTTTGCTTTCATCAATCTTGCGTCGAATAAAAGTGCGCTCATTACCTATGGCCCTATCGTTATCGGAATTGGCGAGTTGTTTTATTTTATCGCCATATTTCAATAGCTCGGATTCTTGTCTGCTGACATCCAATTTTTTGAAAAGGGCATCAATGATTTTATTGAACTTGCCGTTGATGTGTTTTTTGTTATAAGGAAGGCGACCAAGGGTTTTCCATTCTGCAATAAAGTCCTTTATCGCTTTAATGTCCTTATCCCTATCACCACTTAGTTGAAACGCCTTTAAGCGGTCCAAACAGGCACTTTTCTTTTCAAAATTGGCGAATTCCTCTTTTTGGGCTTCGTTCTTTTCCGCGTGGATGCGGTTGAAGTAATGGTTACAAGCGTCCTTGAATTCTTTCCAGATTTTATCGGAATATTTACGGGGGACATGCCCAATTTTCTTCCACTCACTCTGGATACGTTTCATTTCTGGCGTCGCCATCGCTTGATCGTCACTATCCTTTAAAGCAACTGCCAAGCCCAACAAGGCACGCTTTTTATCCAAATTGTCCAGCTGCTCTTTTTTGAGGCCTTTGTAAAAGCTGTTTTTGCCTCTATTAAATTCCCGTACGGCATCTTTAAAGGATGCCCATGTGGCTTCGTTCACTTTTTGAGGCACCTTGCCTGCTTTAAAGAAGGCTTCCCGTAAAGCTTCCATCTCTTTGATCTGTTGTTGTATGCCCCTGTGGTTGGTCGCTACATTTTGCGCGACCGCCGTTATGGCTGCAATAATCTTGGTTTTTTCTTCCAGATTCTGCTCGTAAGTGGCTTCCAACGCGTTATAATGTTCTTGCCTACGGGCGTGCATGGCCTTGGTGGCATTGCTAAAACGTTCCCAAATGGCTTCCCGGTGTTCTTGGGCAACCGGACCAATATCTTCTTTCCAAATCTTATGCAGCGTCTGTAACTCCCGAAACGCCTTTCCCAAATCAGGTTCGTTGGCCAAAGCTTCCGCCTTTTCGGTAAGTTTTACCTTTTCTTCCAGATTGTGCTTAAAATCCAGGTCGCGTAACTCTCGGTTGAGGTGCAGAAAATCATAGAAAATTTCGATATGGTGATGATAGGTCCGCCAAACGTCATTGTAGTTATTCCTTGGAATAGGACCTGCGTTACGCCATCTTTCCTGTATATCCTTAAAATTCTTATAAGTAGTATTGATATCCTCCTCAACGTTGACCAAGCCTTTTAGCTCGTCAATGATCGTCAATCTGTTGGTAAGGTTTTCCTTTAGGTTTTTCTCTAGGTTTTTATAGTACTGGTTGCGTTTTTCCCGAAACTCACCATACACTTCATTGAACTGTCTTTTGGTAACGGAATTGTAATGGAAATCTATCTCATTCCCGCCATTGGCCACGAATTCCTCTTTTTTATGCTCCAAAAACTCTTGGAACTTAAGGTCAAATTCATGTTTTATGCCACTCACATGTTTGTTTATGGCCTGTACTTTTTCATTTTTTACGAGGCGCTGTAATTCGCCCACCAAGTTCTCCATGGACATGGAATGGTAGTCGAGCATGGGAATTTCGTGCCGTTTCTCATTCTCCTTATCTTCTGCATCCTCGGCATTTTCCTGGTCAATTTCCGCCAGTACTTTTTCCGTTTCCTCAGCAGGTATTTCAGTGGTGGCTTCCTCTCCTTCAGAAGGCTCGATGACAGCTTCCGTTTTTTCCTCTGCAATCTGTTCCGCTTCTACCGCTTCTTGGATAACTTCTGCCTTTTCCTCTGGCGTTTGTTCCGTTTCCACAGCTTGTTCTGCAGCTTCCGTTTTTTCCTCGGGAGCGAGTTCTGCTTCCTTTGGGGTTTCTGAGGCTTCGCTTTCAGGTGCTTCCGCAGTTACTTCGCTTTCCGCACTTTCTATTTCTGTAGTGGTTTCCTCATTTGCAAGCGTAGGGGTATCCTCCTTAGCAGGAACCTCAGTCGCATTTTCTAAATCTTCACCTGCAGTATTTTGCAGTTTCTCGTCGTTCTCGTCCATCATGATTTACTTTATGGGTTTTGGATTGATGGCTTTATGGTAAGTTACTAACTATACCCAGCAACAACAAAGATAACGGTTATTCTTTTGTAGTGCTCTACGGGGAAATGCGCATGTATTACTTTTTATTCCAGATTTCCCATGCCTTTTCAGCCTGAAACTGGAGCATATGGAATCCGTTGGCATAGCCCGCGCCCCTTTTTTCCGCTTCTTGGAGAAAGGCCGTTTTTTCTGGATTATAGATTAAATCGAATAAAAGGTGCTGTGGGGCTAGATGTGCATACGGAATGCTAGGTTTGGCCTCAATGTCTGGAAATGTACCCACCGGACTACAATTGATGATGAGCGTATACGAAGTGAGCACAGTCGCAGTAACTTCGTTATAATGCATTTGAAACCGCGATGGATTTCTGGACACAAAGCAAAAATCGATTCCCAAACCATCCAAGACATAGGCAATGGCCTTGGAAGCGCCCCCAGTACCCAATATCAGGGCTTTTTTATGGTGTGGCTTTAAATGGGGCAGTAAGGACTGCTCAAATCCGTAAGCATCCGTATTATAGCCTTTAAGACCGTTTTTTGTGAACTTTATGGTATTTACGGCACCTATGGCCGCCGCTTGCCTGTCGATTTCGTCCAAATACGCCATAACACTTTCCTTGTAAGGAATGGTCACGTTTAACCCGCTCAACGTATTGTTTTCAATTAAGCTTGTAAAGGCGGAGATATCTTCCAGATCAAAATTTTCATAACTATGGCCGTCAAGACCTAAATCCTCGAATTTTGACGAAAAATACCCTTTGGAAAAGGAGTAAGAAATGTTTTTTCCCACCAATCCAAACCTATTACCGCTATGCTCTTTTTTTGCCATACCAATCAATTCCCAACAACACAAAAATTCCGACTAGAACAAAGAATAGTGCACCCCAAGTTTCAAAGGTGCTTACATCTGGCCAATACCGTTCATAGTTTTTTATGATATGATCCCCGTTGGAGTCCATTAAAATATTCCCTAACCCGTCTGCTTTGTAAATCGTTTTTTTCCATGGCCAAATTACCCCCAAAGAACCTGTGATGAACCCAATAATGACCGCGGTGGTAATTTGTTTGTAATGTTTAAGTACATAACCTAAAAGGTGTGATAGGGTAACCAAACCTGTAGCGGAACCTAAGGTAAAAACCCCCAAAATCCTAAGGATGTGAAGCCGTTCCTTATTTCTCACAAAGCTAAAATCGCCCTGGACCATTTCCGTAAAAGTTTCGTACAGACTATTGACGGAGTCCACCAGCAACAACACGTAATTTCCCAACAGGATGAGGATAAAGGAACCGGACAGCCCGGGCAAGGTCATCCCGGAAACACTTATCATCCCACAAAAAAATATGAAAATCAAATTATCATTTTCCTTGGCGGGGCTTAGAAAACTTATGGAAATACCAATGAGTAACCCAATAATACCTGCGGTTACGGTTTTTTTGTTCCAATGCCCGTAATCTTTGGCAATGTAGTAGATGGAACCCAACACCATTCCAAAAAAAGCGGCCCAAACAAAAAGCTCCTTTTGCTCCAAGAAATAATCCAAGAGCCTGGAAACACTAAAATAACTGATGAGCATCCCTAATATCAAAAGGGAAAGAAAGGTAGCGTTGGTATACCGATAAAAACTTTTGAACCTGCCGCTGATCAATAGCTTAAAGGCCTTGCCATTGATTTTTTGAAGCGAATAGATAAACTCTTCATAGAACCCCCCTACAAAAGCCACGATACCGCCCGAAACCCCGGGTACTTTGTTGGCAGCACCCATAAAAAGGCCTTTTACTACCAGAAAAAACTTATCTGAAAATGTGCGTTCTTGATGCATTTGAGTTACACCCCCTTATTTTTGGAGGCTATCCTTTCAAGGATAAAAATAAGGGAAAAACCTAGCACAGCCAGCAGAATGGCAAACATAAGTTGGGGGTCGCCCTCATACGAATTGGGTAAAATATTCTTTTCTACGATCGGGATGACCTTATCATCAAAAACTTTGGTTTCCAGGACTTTTTTCCACGGCCAAATTTTACTCAATGAGCCCAAAATGAAACCGGTCAACAATGCCAAAGTGATATTTCTATAGTTTTTGAACATCCATTTTAACAAGCGGGCAAAACTGAGCAATCCAAAAATAGCCCCTAAAGCTACGGTGACTACCATTTTTATTTCGCGCTCGTGTACCGCATCCAAAATCGTTTTATAAGACCCTAACAACACTAAAATAAAGGCCCCGGAAATGCCCGGAAGAATCATGGCACAAACTGCTAAGGCCCCGGATAGGAACAAGAACGGCAGGCTGTCTACATTTTCATTAGGGGGTAAGGTAGTAATAAAGTAAGCGATAGCTGCTCCCAAGGCTAAAACTGCTATGGTAAGCACATTCCATTTTTTGATTTCCTTTCCTACCAAAAAAATACTGGCCGTTACCAATCCAAAAAAGAAGGACCAAAGCAAAATAGGTTCGTTTTCCAACAACCAACTTAAAAACTTTGCCAAGGAAAAAAGGCTGATAAAGATGCCCAAAAAGAGTGCCGCCAAAAAATTGCCGTTCAGTTGTTTCCAAAACGCATGTATCCCTTCTTTTCTAAGGGTATGGAACAACTTTAGGTTGATATTGTTGATGGAAGAAATCAACTCTTCATAAATACCGGAGATAAACGCGATAGTGCCACCGGATACCCCAGGTACCACGTCTGCGGCCCCCATAGCCATGCCCTTAAGCGTTATGATAAGGTAGTCAATCAGTTTACGCCCCATACTACGCTTATTTTTTTTAGGGACTCATTTGGACTTTTTGGATTGAAGCGAAAATTGAGGATGTTTTGCCCAATTGAAGACTTTTTTGAGTTACACCCGCCTTGCCGCGAGGCAGGTAGCACAGCTACGGAAGGAAAAAAAGACAAAAAGTGGGTAAAAAAAACCGATTTTATAGCCAATTGAAAACGTTTAGATGAGTTCCATGTTTAAGTTGATGCTTTACTGTCGTTGGAGAAGCTATCCTTAATCCATTTAAGATTGGCATACTCCGGAAATTTCTTTTTAAAGAAAACTTGTTTTTCCGTATTTAATTGCAAGGCAGTATTTAATTTTTCCTTGGCCAGCGCAATTTGGTTGGTTTTAAGGTAAAGCCCCGATAGTTGATAGCTCATTTCCGCATTTTCCGGATAAAACTCCAAACCTTGTAACAGCACCTCTACGGCAGATTCGTAATCTTCCAATTGTTGCAGGACATTGGCCCAATCCTGCCAAGTATCCAACTCATAATTACCCAGATCCACGGATTGCTTAAAGGCAAAATCTGCCTCACTGAAATCTTTTTGCGCCATAAAAATTTTGGCACTCTTTTTCCAGTATAACGCATTCTCACCATCGATATTTATGGCTTTGTTGATGTAGTGCTGCGCCTTGCTATAGTCTTTGAGTCGGGTGTAAAATTCCGTAATGGCCAACCAACCTTTGTCCAATAACGGGTCCTCATGCACCGTATTGTAATAGTAGTACTTTGCCAAATCGTCATTACCCAGCTTTTCATGGCACTTTCCAATACGCAAATAGGCATGCGAGGTAGGGTCGTCCATGGCTATGGTAGTTTCATAACTTTCAATAGCTTCATTGTACTTGCCCAATTTTTCCAAGATTTTTCCTTTTTCAAAATAAGCACCTAAAAAGGATTCATCGGAAATAATGGCAAAATCATAGGCGGCTAATGCTTCTTTATGCATGTCCTTATGGTCGTACATTTTGCCCAACTGATGCCAAGCTACTTCGGAATATGGGTTTTTTTCCAAATATTCGTTCAAGAAATGGATAGACCCATCAAAATCTTCTAAAAATTCAAAACAATAGACCACGTTGTAGAGCGAAGAATAATCACTTTGGTCATAGTCCAAGCATTTGATGAAACTGTTCTTGGCCTTTTCAAAATCGTCCATAAACAGGTATTCCATGCCCAAAAGGGAATGGATATCAAAACTATCTTCGGCCATATGCAATGCTTGCATCAACATGTTTATGGCACCTTGATGGTCGTCTTGCTTGGATAGGATATTGGCCCGTTGGATAAAAATTTCCTCGTTGTTGGTGGCAATGGTCTCCAGTTCGTCCAAAAGTGTTTCCGCCTCGGAAAAGTGGTCTTCAAAAACCAAGACTTCTACCCGAAGTAATTTTAATTCTATAGAATTTGGATGTTGTTGCAAGCCTATTTTAATGGCTTTTTTGCCTAGGGCCACTTTACCAAGATTGAGATAATGGTGTATGATGCCCTCAAAGTCCTCAGCATCAAAAAAATAAACATCATCCGTTTTGAGCATGGACTCAAACTTTAGGATGAACTTGTCCGCATTTTCGTTAGATTCTAACGCCATAGACCGTTTTGTTTAACTATGGACTTAAAAATAGACTTTATACCGACTAATTTTCGTCCTTGATTTGGGTTTGTTATCAACAATTTAGTTAACATCTGTTTTTGGATAATCCTCCAAAATAGCTAAAATGAGTTGACAACCCTTGCTGATTTCTTCCTTGGAAATCGTTAAAGGCGGCGAAATCCGAACCGCTTTTGGCTCAAATAACAACCAAAACAAAATAAGCTTTCTTTTTGCCGCTTCGAGCACCAAATAATTGGCAATATCGCCATTTCTAAAGAGCAAAGCTAGCATTAACCCCTTACCTCTTACTTCTTTAATCAAAGGATGTACCAAAAGCTTTCTGAACAGGCTTTCTTTTGTCAACGTGTCCGTAACCAGTTGACTTTGAATCAGTTCTGTAAGGGTCGCCAAACATGCGGCCGCTATGACAGGATTTCCGCCAAATGTGGTTATATGTCCTAGTTTGGGTTGTTCTTGCAAGGTTTTCATAAGCGCTTTAGAGGCTACAAAAGCCCCCACAGGTAAACCCGATGCCATGCCTTTGCCAATGACCAAGATATCGGGGATGCAGTTAAAGTGTTCAAAAGCGAACAATTTTCCCGTACGGCCAAAACCCGGTTGAATTTCATCCAAGATCAGCAATGCGCCGACTTGATCACAACGTTTTCTAACTTGGGCCAGATATCCTTCGTTCGGCATAATGAACCCGGCACCACCTTGTATGGTCTCCAAGACTACCGCGGCTGTTTTTTCGGTAATCTGTGCTAAGTCCGGTTGGTGATTGAAGTTAACAAACGAAACTTCCGGTAGTAAGGGACGAAAGGCACTTTTGCGCTCTTCAAGCCCCATAAGACTTAAACTTCCCATGGTATTGCCATGGTAGGCTTTATTGGCGGCAATCAATTGGGACCGTCCCGTAGCCCTTCTTGCAAGTTTTATGGCCCCTTCCATGGCTTCCGTACCCGAGTTCACCAAATAGGTGGTCTGCAGGTTTGCTGGGAGGTGGTTAGCGAGCATTTTGGTATACGCGACCGCTGGTTGTTGCACGTATTCCCCGTAGACCATCACATGCATGTATTTTTTGAGTTGTGCCTCAATGGCGGATACCACTTTTGGATGGCAATGTCCTAAACTGCATGCGGAAACGCCGGCAACAAAATCCAAATGCGCATGACCGTCCGTATCATAAATATAACTGCCGTTGGCATGGGAAATTTCCAACCCCAAAGGATGCGGGGTGGTCTGCGCCTGATATGTAAAAAAATCGTTTTTCACGGGATTCTATAAGCGTTTGCTATATGCTGGGTACAACCTAACCCAAATTATTGGGTATTTCCAACTTTTTTAAGTTTTGGTCGGGTAGGCTTCACCGCTTTGGCGTTGGGATTGGTGCCCTCCTTGTTCTCAAGAGGGGGAAGGCCACTGCGTTCCCGTTCCTCCGTATCGATATCCACGGGTTGGTCAATACCCCTTATTTTTACCAATTGGATGTTGTTGTCGTCCTCATCAAAAATCTCGTCCTTGGAATAAATGCGTTCCTCCCCACGCCAAATAAACCCTTTTAACTTCCTGCTATCCTCCGGTAAATCCTCTTCCGGAAAAATATCCCCATCCGGATTCACAAAAAAGGTGATGTCCTCAATATCACTATTTTCCATAAGCAATCGTATTTTACTGCAAATGGTTTTATCAATGCCAATGAGCTCATCGTCATCATTATAGAGGTAATAAATGACTTCGGTATTTTTGACTAGATCTATTATTTTAAGCTCGTTTTCTATAAACTTTCCATAAAGATTGACACCTTTCGCTTGGTTATACCCGGTTTTGCCAATAGTATCCAAAGCAATGATGAAGGCATTTTCAATCACCTTTAGGGAATCTAGTTTTTCGGTCTCCAGATCAGATATCAGGTGGATGCTATCGCCCGTCATTTGATTGTCCACGTTCCATAAAATAGGATTGGTAATTAGTTTGGTGATGCCTGTTTTTTCTTCGGAATGAATGGAATCGCATTTACCGCTCATATCCGTCTTATAAAATTTGGCATTTCTGTAGGCCCGAAGCCTGCGATCTTCCGGGGGCCCTGTGACCAATAGGGTATCTCCGTGAATAAAAAGGGAATCTTGTTGCACCAAACTTATGGCGACCGCTCTTTTGGTGGCAAACACGGAATCTTTTTCTTTAAAAATCTCGGCATAATGGGCACGTATGACCCCATTATTGATGGTATCCGTAACGGTAATGTTATTGGTGGCCGATGCAAAGGATGTTGCCTTATCAAAATACACACTATCCCCTTCTATGATACGGTTGTTATAGTTGATGGTCGTATTCTTGACCCCGTAGCCTTGTTCAATTTTGGTATCGTAAAAACCACGCTCACAGTAAATGGTGTATTCCTCCCCAATAATGGTGGAAGGTCCATACATATAAGCGTTTTTGGAACGCCTGTAATAATCCAATTGCTCAGAATCTATGGTATATTCCGGGTTATCGATATGGACGTTTTTTTGAAACTGGACCTTTTTCAGTTCCATAAAATAAGTCCCTATGATGCTGGTCAAAGTATTTGCGGAATCCACTACTTTACCCCCAGTTTTATAAAAAGATTCCTGTTTTTCCCTATTAAAGTAAAGCGTATCCGTGGTCAGTGTCATTTGCCCATCGGTGAGGTCCACGCTTTCCCATGCCTTTGCTATTTTGGTATTCCCGTCATAATTGATCTTGCCGCTGTTCATCTCTATGGAATCCCCTTGTTGTAAGCGAACGTTGCCAATCGCTTTTAACCTGTTTTCTTCGGAATAAAAGATAGCAACATCGCACCATAGGTCCGCACCTTGGTGCTCAAACTGCACTTGGCGTTCATCGTCTTTGCTAAAAATGGAAGCTCCGGGAAATTGGGCCTCGTCCTTGGTGAAGTTTGCCCCGTAAACAATATTGATCTGTCTTTTTTGACCTTCATCTTCGGGCTTATCCTGGCCTAGTACCATATATGGCAAACTAACTAAAAGAAGAAGTACTATCCAGATTTTTTTCAAACCGTAAAATTTAACCAAAAATATACTTTTTAGCGGTAGGCCGTAAACCGATTAATACCGATTTATGATTCTAGCTTAGCGATGAATGGTCTGTGTACGATCTGGCCCTACGGAAACTATCTTGATAGGTACGTTCAATTCTTTCTCCAGAAAAGCGATATAGCCGTTCAGGGCATCCGGAAATTCGGACTCCGCGGACATTTTGGTCAAATCTTTGTCCCAACCGTCCATTTCTTTATAAACGGGCGTTACATTTTCCGGTTCAATATTATAGGGTAAATGGGTGATTTCTTCTCCTTTATAGTGATACGCCGTACATACTTTTAGGGTCTTAAATCCACTAAGGACATCGCCCTTCATCATCATCAATTCCGTTACGCCATTGATTTGGACTGCATATTTTAAAGCCACTAAATCCAACCAACCGCAACGTCTTGGTCTTCCTGTGGTGGCACCAAACTCGTTACCTACACGTCCCATGGTTTCCCCATCCTCGTCAAAGAGTTCCGTTGGGAACGGACCACTACCCACGCGGGTAGTATATGCTTTAAAAATGCCCAACACACGACCTATTTTATTGGGGGATACGCCAAGTCCGGTGCATGCACCTGCAGCCGTAGTGTTTGAAGAGGTAACATAGGGATAGGTCCCAAAATCGATATCCAAAAGGGAACCTTGGGCACCTTCCGCCAAAATCTTCTTGCCAGAAGCCATGGCATCAAAAATATATTGTTCAGAATCTATGAACTTAAGTTCTTTGAGTTTGGCAATACCTTCCAAAAATTCCGATTCCAGTTCGTTTAGGTCATACTGTATGTCCACGTTATAATAGTCAATCATGGACTCGTGCTTGTTGGCAAGCTCTCGGTATTTTTCTTTCCAGTTGTCAAACTCCAAATCCCCAACACGCATGCCGTTTCTTCCGGTCTTGTCCATATAGGTTGGGCCTATTCCTTTTAAAGTAGAACCAATTTTAGCCTTGCCTTTTGATGCTTCGGATGCGGCATCCAACAAACGATGCGTAGGTAAGATCAAATGCGCCTTTCTGGAAATCAACAGTTTTTTTACAAAGTCGATATTGAACTTTCCTAGGTTATCCAACTCTTTCTTAAATATCACGGGATCGATCACTACCCCGTTACCCACTACGTTTATGGCATTCTCATGAAAAATTCCCGAGGGTATGGTATGTAAAACGTGTTTTATGCCATCGAACTCCAGGGTATGCCCTGCATTTGGACCTCCTTGAAATCTAGCGATTACATCATAATCCTTGGTAAGGACATCAACAATCTTACCTTTTCCTTCGTCCCCCCATTGGAGTCCAAGCAATAAATCTACCATGAAAATTTTTGGTTAGTCGGTTACGTTTTCTTCTTTGTTCCTTGTTCCGTAGAAGTAAAGGGAGTGGTTACTGATTTTAATGTCAAAAACCTCTTCAATGGTCTTTTTTATGGATTGTATCCTAGGGTCGCAAAACTCTACCACTTCTCCGGTATCCGTTAGGATAACATGATCGTGCTGGCGGTCAAAATAAGATTTTTCGTACTGCGCCTGATTTTTACCAAATTGGTGTTTGCGCACCAATTTACAGTCCAATAAAAGCTCAATGGTGTTGTACAATGTGGCGCGACTTACCCTATAGTTTTTGGTCTTCATTTTAATGTAAAGTGATTCTACATCAAAATGATCGTCCGACTCATAGATTTCCTGTAAGATTGCGTAACGTTCAGGTGTTTTGCGGTGTCCGTTTTCCTCTAAAAAAGTAGTGAATACGTTTTTGACAATTTCCTGATTTTTAACGTTTCCCATAGTGTTTTTCCCAATACTATCTTGCAAAGGTACATCTAAAAATTAAATTCTGGACACTTTATCAATACCCCCAATTTGCTTTAAATTGGTAATCAATTTTTTGAGGATGACATTGTTTTTTACAACCAAGGTTATCTTGCCTTTAAAGGTGCCACCATCGGTACTAAAATTGAGGTTGCGCATGTTCACATGCATATTGTCCGAAATAATGTTGGTAATCTCATTGACCAGTCCTAGGTTATCGATTCCCGTAAGCTCAATATCCACGGTAAAATCTTCTTGAGTAGAATCTATCCACTTGGAAGAGATGATGCGGTAGGCATAATTGGATTGCAGGGAAATGGCATTGGGGCAGTTTTTGGTATGCACCTTAATACCATCATTTACGCTAATGAACCCAAACACCTCGTCCCCGGGTATGGGATTACAGCATTGCGATAATTTATAGTTCAGTTTTTCTTCTTCACTACCAAAGACGAGCATGTCATAATTGGTGGTAATCTCGTCTTTTTGAACGTCCTCCGGATTGGGACTACGCCGCATTTTATTTTTGAAGAAGTTAAGGAAGGCATTGTTGTAGTTGGAGGCAAAATCCTTGATCTTCTGGTTGTCTATAACGCCGTTGCCCACCCTAAAGAAGAGGTCCAAACTGGTTTTCAGCTTAAAGAACAGTACCATTTTATTGACCACATCCTCATTTAAGGTAATTTTCTGCGATTTTAACTTTCTGCGCAAAATCTCCTTGCCCTCGTCGGCTACCTCTTTCTTTTCTTCCCTTAGGGACGATTTTATTTTTGCCCTTGCTCTTGCCGTATGGGCATAATCCAACCAGTTTTGGTTGGGTTTGGCACTCTCCGATGTAATGATTTCTACCTGGTCCCCGCTATGGAGCATGGAATTGAGCGGTACCAATTTGCCATTTACCTTGGCACCACGGGTTTTCATGCCTATTTCCGTATGGATATGGAAGGCAAAATCCAAAGGTGTGGCCCCTTTGGGAAGGGATTTTAATTCCCCTTGCGGGGTAAACACAAAAATTTCTTTGGAATAGAGGTTGAGCTTAAACTCCTCTACAAAATCTACGGCGTTGCTATTGGCATTCTCCAAGGCTTCTTGCAAGCGGTTGAGCCAAACCTCGATTCCCTGTTCCTTTTGATCGCCATGCTTGTACTTAAAATGGGCGGCATAGCCTTTTTCTGCAATTTCATGCATACGCTCACTGCGTATCTGTACTTCTACCCATTTGCCCTCAGGTCCCATTACGGTGATGTGCAGGGCTTCATACCCTGTGGATTTGGGCGAAGTAATCCAATCCCGCAATCGTACGGGATTTGGCGTAAAATGGTCCGTAACTATGGAATAGATTTTCCATGCCAGGAATTTCTCGTTCTTTCTATCGGATTTGTAAATGATCCGTATGGCAAACTTGTCATAGATCTCATCAAAGGCCACGTTCTGGGCTACCATTTTTCTTCGGATAGAAAAGATGGATTTCATTCGGCCTTTAATGTCATAGTTCAAGCCTTCGGTATCCAAAGAATCCCTAATGACTTTGGTAAAGGCATTGATGTAAGCCTTTTGCTCATCCTCGGTATCTTCAATTTTATTAAAAATATCCTCGTAAACCTGCGGTTCCGTGTATTTAAGACTCAGGTCTTCCAATTGGGTCTTTATATTGTACAACCCAATTCTGTGCGCCATGGGCGCATAAATATATAAGGTTTCCGATGCTATTTTTACCTGCTTATGCTCTGGCATGGCATCCATGGTGAGCATGTTGTGGTACCGATCTGCAATTTTTATAATGATGACCCTAACATCATCATTAAGGGTCAGCAACATTTTACGGAAGTTTTCCGCTTGCTGACTGATGTTCTTATCTTTTTTTAGGTGGGCAATTTTGGTAAGGCCGTCCACAATACGGGCAACGGTCTCCCCAAACATCCGCTCAATATCGTCAAGGGTATATGGGGTGTCCTCCACAACATCATGCAATAGTGCCGATGCAATGGAAACGGCATCCAAACCAATTTCCGAAGCCACGATTTTGGCCACTGCAATAGGGTGGAAGATATAGGCTTCGCCGGATTTTCTTCGCTGGTCCTTATGGGCATCTACTGCAATATCAAAGGCAGAGCGTATCAATTTTTTATCTTCTTTAGATAAAGTTTGATAGCTTATACGAAGCAATTCCTTGTACTGCTTGGCAATCTCTTTATTTTCCTTTTCTATGGCAGCCTGCGTCATTGTAATTTAAAATTACATTAAACTTTATAGGCAACCAACAAAAATTATGCCTTTAAGTTTCGTATGCGTTCTACCAATGGTGGATGGGAATAGTGCATAAAAACATATGCAGGATGTGGCGTTAGATTGCTTAAATTGTTTTTGGACAACTTTTTTAAAGAGCTGATGAGAGGACTTGCGGCAAAGGTTTCCTTGGCATAATCGTCTGCTTGGAACTCAAACTTGCGGGAAAGATAGTTCATGGCCAGACCCGTAAGAACCGATATGGGACTGTACAACAAAACAAACCCAATCAAGGCGGCATGAAAACTTGGTCGGCTCACCCCTATGGCTAAGGATAATTGCGGATTGTTGACAAAAAGGGACAGGACAAAAAGGGTAACCCCTGTTAAGATTAGTGAGGTGATTAAATTAAAAACAATGTGCCTGCGTTTGTAATGCCCCACTTCATGGGCCAATACCGCCACGATTTCTTCCTCCTCCAAATCATTGATCAGCGTGTCAAAAAGTGTAATGCGCTTTTGCTTGCCAAAACCTGAAAAATAGGCATTTGCTTTTGTAGACCGTTTTGAGCCATCTATGACAAAGACATTTTGAAGTTCAAAACCCACCTTTAGGGCATAGTTTTCTATGGCCTGCTTTAGGCTTCCATCATCCAAAGCGGTCTGTTTGTTAAACAAAGGCACGATCAGCTTGCTGTAGAATAGGTTTACGAAAAGCATCAAAATCCCGAATACGGCCCAAGCGTACCACCAAAAATTAGGGCCCATAAACTGCAACAGCCAAATGACCAAAGCCAAAAGGCCGCCCCCTAGAATGGCGGTCAATAACCAACCTTTGATCAAATCCGTCCAAAACGTAGCCTTTGAGGTTTTGTTGAAACCATAACGTTCTTCTATAACAAAGGTTTTGTAATAGGAAAAGGGAATGGAAAACAAACTACTGCCCAAAACCAAAAAGCCAAAGAACAGTAAGGCCATTGGTATGGGCGCATCGCTTATGGATCGCACTATGGAATCCAACCATTCGAATCCGCCCAGAAAAAGGAACCCCAGTGTGAGCAATAAGGAAAACCCATTATTGAGCTGTCCAAAACGATAGTTACTTTGCTTGTATGCCTGGGATTTTAAGTATTCTTCCTTTGCAAAAACATCTTCCAGTTCTTCTGGAACATGATGTTTGAAACGTTGCGCATTGAGGTTGTCAACAATGGTATCCACAAGGTATTGCACCACCAAGATGCCTATGATGAGGTAAAAGAGGGAATCTTTGTCCATAAGATTTAAAATCCGCGTTGGCGTTTGGCCTCAAATATAAGTATTGCAGCGGACACGGAAACATTCATGGAATCAATATGCCCTTGCATGGGAATAATGAGGTTCTCCTGCGAATTGGACAACCATGCCGAACTTAGCCCCGTAGCCTCTGTACCTACAACTATGGCCGTTGGCCCGGTAAGCGTAGCCTCAACATAGTTTTTGGAAGCCGATAGGGAGGCACAAAAAATACCGATTCCCTTATCGTTTAAAAAGGAAATTACCCCTTCTGTAGTACCTAGGGCAATGGTATTGGTAAATACGCAACCCACACTTGAGCGAATAATATTCGGATTATAGAGGTCGCCTTTTGGATTGGCAATGATGACCGCATCAATATTGGCGGCATCCGCGGTACGGAGTAAGGCGCCTATATTTCCCGGTTTCTCTGGGGCTTCCGCAACCAAAATGAGTGGGTTTTCAGTAGTTAGCATTATATCTTCCAAAGCATGTGATTTGGCCTTAGCAAGGGCTAGGATACCTTCGGTACCGCCCCTATGCGCCAATTTTTCGTAAACCGATTTTGAAATTAGGATGGTTTCCGCAGCTACGGGCAAAGTTTGGGAAAACCCATCCCCTATAATTCCCTCACAGATAAAAAGGGTTTCCAAAGCATATCCACCGGCCACGGCCAATTCCAATTCCCGCTTGCCCTCGATAACAAATTGTCCGGTCTTTTTTCGTAGCCTGGATTTTTCCTTAAGCTGTGCAACTTGTTTTACCAAGCTGTTTTGTGTACTTGTAATTATTTTCCGTTCCTCCACGGTCTAAAAGTAGGTATTCTTGTAATTTTAAGAAATGAAAACGACAGATATGCAAAAATATACGACCATGAGACTTTTTACTTTTTTAACCATCACCTTAGTCATTTTTTCTTGCAAGCAGCAAACCCCTAAAACTCCGGAAACTGTGGCAACACCAGAACCAATGGAAGTTAAAACCGCTTTGTACCCAGAAGTTTTGCAGGATGTTTTTGAGGCCCATGGTGGACTTGATGCATGGAAAAAACAACGAACCTTGGAATTTACACTTCCAAAACCTGATAATCCAGAAACCCATACCATAGATTTATTGACCAGAAAAGAGCGTATCCAAACCCCGGAATATACTATTGGATACGACGGTAAACCTTGGGTGGTGGATATTAATGGAAAGTATGAAAGCAATCCGGAGTTTTATCATAACCTCATGTTTTACTTTTATGCGATGCCATTTGTGTTGGCAGATGAAGGAATCAATTATGATATTGCCGAAGACCTGGTAGTGGAAGGCCAAGCGTATCCCGGTATCCGAATTTCTTATGATGCAGGGGTTGGGGTTTCCTCCAAGGATGAATATTTCTTGCATTTCGATGCCAAAACCCATAAAATGGCTTGGTTGGGGTATACGGTTACCTATCGTAGCGGAGAAGTTTCGGACAAAATCAATTGGATTGGCTACCATGAATGGGAAGCTTTGGATGGAGTGGTACTGCCCAAGGCAATCTCTTGGCATGCCCATGAAGGCCGCGATATCAAAGAAAAGGCAAATACCCTTGTGTTTGAAAATCGTTCCTTATCCACAGAGGCCAAACCATCCGCTTTTTACTATAAGCCCGAAATGGGGACCTATTGGGAGAAACCAAGCGAATAAATTTAAACATTCGTTTTGGGCAATACTTCCGATACCCGATTTCTAAATCCCTTTGGGTCATCGACATAAAATGCCAAAGTTTGATATGCTTTGGTCATACCATAAAGGCTTTGTAAGGTGTTGGTGTTTTTCAATTTAATGACTATGTTATGCTGTTCCATTTCCCCCAGAAAGGAAAGTTTTCTGTTCATTGGATGTTCTTCCAGGGGTCTGTTACTTAAGTCAATGCTATCAATCTGTTGGATGGGAATGGTAGCTTCGCCCATAATGCCATAACGCAAGAACAACGCATCTTTGGTGAGGGTGATAGGCCGTTTCGCCATGGATTTCATAAACCCGAACAATTGCAATGCCGTATAAATACTAATCCCGCTAACAACAAAGGCAACGATAGTATTCCATTTGGCCAATAAAATATGCAACACAAAAGTTTCGATACCAATAATGAATATCAAAGCGATAAGCAAGGTCAAAGTTCCGCTGTTTTTATGATAGGAAAACTCATTGTTTTTTAACGGACGTTTTTTCCAACTTAAAATTCCATAATACAAAACTGCCAATTCGCTGGTCAATACCGATGCGACGCCTTTGGGTGCAATGTCGTTGCATGTTACTTTTAGGGTCGTATAAAAATCAAAACCGGATTTTGAGTGTTTACGATAATAGGCCGTTGCCTTAATCACTTTATATAGAACAACGGAAACGACTACTAGCTCTATGATGGGAAATCCCCAAGTTTTAAAATAACCCAATACTTCTTGATGTTCCACAGGAAGAAGGTAACCGGCAAGAAGCATGCCTATAACGGTAATAGGGAGTATGAGGGTTTTTGGGATCTTCGTTTTTCGAATCAAAAGGAAAAATACCAAGGGTATGGTGACTAAAAAGTCAATAGTAATCCCCAAGGATAGTTCTGCTGGATACTGTTGAAACAGTGCTGATCTTGCTAAAAAAATCAACGCGATTGCACATAAAACGGGAACCCCAAAAATTAGGGCGTAATTCTTGGGGTTAAGGGTAGTATTCATAACTATACTGTTTTTCTAAACCATAGGTCGCCTTTAACTGTCTTTTGTTACGGTTTTCCAGCTTCATATTTGTCCATATAGCGTTTCCACAGTTTGGTTTGATGGGTCTCCAAGGAAATACCTCTACCATCAATAAAAACATGGGTCAGTATATTGGTGCGCATATCCAAGGCATCGCCTTCTGATATAAACAGGGTGGCACTTTTACCCACGGCCAAAGTACCGTATTGATCTGCTATGCCTAAAATATCTGCAGTATTGCCCGTAATCAACTGTAAAGCTTTTTCCTTATCCAAGCCCTGCGCAACCACCTGCCCCGCGTAAAACGGAAGGTTTCTGGTTTGAAAGTTGGATGCTGTAGCATTTTGAAGCCCCACTTTGAGTCCTGCATCCATCAAAAGTTTGGGCAGTTTATAGGTAAAATCGTAATCCTCGTCTTCCAAAAAGGGAAGGGTATGGGTAAAGCGCACCAAAACGGGAACATCATGTTTCTTTAAAAAAGAAGCAATTTTATGGGCTTGATAGCCACCCATAATGACCACATCTTTGATTCCTTGGTTTTTGGCGAGTGTTACTGCATCTATAATCTCTTTTTCGCCATGGGCATAGATATATAATTTTTGTTTCCCATTAAAAAGTCCTTGCATGGCGGCAAAGGCCAAATTCATTTCTTTGGAATCGCCGGTGCCATAGGCTTTGGCATTCTGCACGAACACGGCCACCTCATCGATATTTTCTTGATAGTTTTTGTTGGGTTGAAAGCCTCTAGGCTCCCCCAACCACCAGCGACCGTTCCTAAAGGTACTAGGCCAGTTCATGTGGATACCATCGTCTACTTTTACGGCTGCATCTTCCCAATTCCATGCATCGAACTGCACTATGGAAGAAGTTCCCGAAATCCGTCCACCTTTGGGTGCTATTTGCCCAAGCAAAACACCATTGGGACGCATACTTTCCACCACTTTAGATTCGGCATTGTAGGCAATCAAACTACGGATGTGGGGCAGGAAATTCCCAATTTCATCTTGGTCGTTACTGGCCCTGACTGCATTGACCTCTACCAGCCCCAAAGACTTTCCAGGGGCTATAAAACCCGGGTACACATGTTTTCCTTCCGCATTGATCACGGTTCCTTTTCTTGCTATTCTGCTATTGGCACTGCCCACATGGGTTATTTTGCCATCGGCGAACATGATCAATGAATTTTCAATGACCTCACCGTTACCAAGGTGCGCGGTAGCGCCTTCGATAGTAAGGGCTTGGGTCTGCGGATTTGCGGGGGTCTGCTGCCCATAAAAGAAAGTACTGCAGAGTATTGCTGTTAAAAGAATTTTTATTTTCATCATGTTTTGTTTAAAGGGTGTCACAGGTAAATCGTGCTTTTTTGGTTTGTTTTGGGCCTTGGGTTTTTCCGCCCCCTTCTTTCTCCTTTAACATAAGGTCAATGAGTTTGGCACGTTCTTCCGTAATCTTTTTTCGTTGGATTTTGTCTTTCTCCAAATCAAAATATTCCGCTCCTTGGATCAAGGTTTTTTCGGCCTTGGCGTAAACGGACATGGGATGGTCGCTCCAAAGGACCACATCTGCGTCCTTACCAATTGCAATGCTACCCACGCGATCGTCTATGTGTAATAGTTTGGCGGGATTGAGCGTTACGGTCTTCCATGCCTCAATTTCGGACATTCCCCCATACTTGATGGTTTTTCCCGCTTCTTGGTTCAATCTTCTGGACATTTCCCCATCATCACTATTGATGGCTACGGTTACCCCTTGGCTTGCCATAATTGCCGCATTGTAAGGAATTGCGTCGTTTACTTCATATTTGTAGGCCCACCAATCGCTAAACGTGGAGCCGCCAACACCATGCGCCGCCATTTTATCGGCCACTTTATATCCTTCTAGAATATGGGTAAAGGTGTTTACGGTAAAGCCGAATTTTTCGGCCACCTTCATCAACATATTGATTTCGCTCTGCACATAGGAATGACAGCTTATAAAACGTTCGCCATTTAGTATTTCTGCCAGGACTTCCATCTCTTCGTCATAACGAACGGTAGCCCCCGACTTTTTTTGGGTATCATATTCCTTTGCCCTTTGAAAGTAGTCCATAAACACTTGTTCCACACCCATTCTGGTCTGCGGAAAGCGCGAAAAACTTTGCCAATTGCTCTGCTTTACGTTTTCTCCCAAAGCGAACTTGATAAATTTGGGCATATTGGGGAACAAGAGCCCATCCGCGTTTTCGCCCCACTTTAATCGTAGGATGGCGGAACGCCCCCCAATAGGGTTTGCAGAACCATGAAGCAATTGTATGGTGGTAACGCCACCTGCTAGATTTCGATAAAGGTCAATATCCTGGGGGTCTACCACATCCGTCATTTTTACCTCGGCGGTAGAATTGTGTCCGGCTTCATTGATGGCCAAAGCGCCAATATGGGAATGTTCATCGATGACTCCTGCGGTAAGGTGTTTGCCCGTGGCATCGACCACTTTGGCACTCCCGGCGTTGAGGTCGCTCCCCATCTTTGAAATCTTTCCGTTTTTGATAAGGACATCCGTATTTTGAAGAATCTCCGTTCCCGTCCATACCGTTGCGTTTTTAAAGAGCGTGTTTTCCGCTTTTGGTTTTGAGGCATATCCATACCCAATGTTAGGGAAGGTCATGGCCACAAGCTCAGGGGCATCTTCCTCACTTTTTTCCTTCTCCTTTTTTTCAAAAGAAGCGGTTCTTGATGCTTTAAAGGTAGTTTCTATGCCTTTGGAATCTACGAGCTTCCCGCTAATTTCATTGGTGCCCTGGCTTGCTAAACCGCTCATGCGATAACGGTCCCCATTTTCTTCTACCAGCGTTAGGTGTACCCAATTGTTGTTATAAGTAATCGTAGCCGTTAAATCCACCGTATCCTTTTTGATGTTGATTTTAGGCTTGTTCGTTTTACCGTTGATGGCCATGGTATAGGTTTTGCCAGCTGCATTTAGGGTGTAATCGCCGCGTATGTCTTTTTGGTCCTTATCCGCCAAAACATATTTAGCGCCTTGTACCCAATTTTCGTAAATGGTGGCGTTTTTATCAAATACATCACCTGATACTACCAAGAAATTTGCTTGTCTCCCAACTTGAAGCGAACCTAGACTCCCGGATTTTCCCAAAATGGAGGCTGGAACAGTTGTTAGAGCCGCTAACGCTTTGGTTTTGGTTAGTCCATGCGTAAATGCTTTTTGCAGTTGGCCCATAAAATCCGATGGTGATTTTAAGTGGTGCATGGTAAAACTGAAAGGGATGTCGTTTTTCTCCAGAACCTTAGGATTGGTAGGGGCAAGGTTCCAGTGCCGCATATCTTTTAGGTTTACATAGCGTGCCGCATAAGGGTCCGAAACATCAAAGGCCTTTGGAAAGTTAAGCGGAACAATAAGCGTGGCATTGGTGTTCTTTATGGCATCAACATACTGATACTCGTCACCACCGCCTAAAATGGCGTATTGGATACCGAATTGATCACCTATTTTATCGGCCCTAAGGACATTGCCCGCATTTTCTGAAGCAAAAATTTGAGGAAGGTCCTTATTTTCCATCAGGGCCTCCAAAGACCGGTCTTTCGTGGAACTGTTTCCTTTGGCGTACCAATCCAAATCATGATATAGCTGGCGCATCAAAGCGGTAGCTCCCATAAGCGAAGTGGGATAGGACTGTCTTTTTTGGACACTCTTGGAAAACGAAAAATATTGACCGGATTCGTCTTCAAGAATCCGTTCGGCTTCCGTGCCTTTTCCGTTAAGGGCGACCAAAACTCCCGTTCCACGGGCAATACCATCTTGATAGTGGCTATTGACTACCCCAAAACCGGCTTTTCTAACCTCATCCGCTTTTTTATCGTCATAGGTAAACTTAGTAATGGCGTCGTTTTCAGGCATGATATGGTCGTTCCAATAGAACCCTTCTCGCGTGGCTTCATACTGGGGGGAACGCCCACCCGCAGGATTGCGTTTTGCCTTTTCCATGCCAAAATTGGAGAACACGTCAATAAAGGAAGGATAGATCCATTTTCCGTTCAAATCCGTTACCACGGTATTCTTTGGAAGACTTACGGAACTGCCCACTTGGACCACTTTTCCATTTTGGATAAGTAAGGTTCCCTTTTCAATAATTTGGGTGGGCGTTACATAAATTTTAGCATTGGTAAATGCTGTGTAATTGTTGTTGGTGGATTTAATGCCGTCGTTTTCCGGAAAGTAATCTTGTGAAAACAAGGCCTGCCCAAAGAGTAGGAGGGCGCAACCCAAAAGTTTGATTTTCATCTAAGTTGGTATTTTGAAGTTCGTCGATTTAAAGGTAACGGAATGCCAACTCCTATGCAAGGGCCTTAGAACCCATATTTAGCATGGTAGTTGATGAGCAAACCTACCACGGAATTGTAGCTTAAAATACCTTCCTCTTGATTGTTGGCTTTTAAGAACGCGTTAAAAACTTCTTTGAATAAAGGCTCTGCCGGATTTTGATAACCTTCCCAAAATGCATTGAGTTCTTGGTAGTTTTTTTTAACGCCCCCATTAAGCTGTTCCCAGTATTTTTGGAAAGCCGCTTCATCTTTCAAGCGTAAATCCGATAGGCAATACGCCAATGCGTTGGAATAACAAGCATAGTTAAAATGCGGATCGTTACTTTTTGAGGTCACTAAAAATCCAATAAAATTAGTGGCACCCTCTGCGGAATACCCTAGTTGGTGACCCACTTCATGGGCACTTACCGTTGGGTAACGCAAAATGGGGATCTTTGCATTTACTTGGGCCTCCCCCGTAAACGGATTAAAGTACCCGCCATACCCCATATAGGTTAAAGGTAGGCTGTAGAGCGATTCTTTTAAGCTGATTCTTTCATAGTGAAGAAATGGAAAAGCAGTGCTGACAACATGGTAGTTATCCGGTGTGTTTTGAAAAACTTCATCCTTGCTATGCGGTACTAGGACCAGTGCCGATGAATCCGTTGTAATGGTTTCTTGCAGCGCATTGGTCTTTTGTATCAAATAATCCGTAAAAGCCGTAAGTTGGTTTAGCGTGTATTCCCGTTTGATGTCCAATTTGTCTTCAATGGGCAGGCGGTAATAGTTCATCCCCCAAAACAGATGGAAAATGAAATAGGCAATGGATAGCAGCAGTCCTAAATCTGTAAGTACCTTTCTTTTACGTTCCCTAAAATTAAAGCGGTTTTTATAACAATAGCGCAAGATTGCAAAAATCAGTAGGGTATAGAAGAGGTCACCCACGGAAAAGGGCAGCCAACCGAACAAGGTCCTTAAAAATTTGGAAATGACAGGGTAAATGCCTTCGGAATAATAGGTTTCCACCACATCAGGATTTTGTCCCAATAGCTTGACCAAAAGAATTTGGGGAAAAATGGAAAGGGCCGCAATAGTCCTAGGGATAGCTTTCATTTCAATCCAAAACGTTTAAATGGGTTTAAGGTTAAAAGTAACCAATATCTATTTGTAAAAAACAAAAAACTCCGATGCATCCATCGGAGTTTTTCTTAAAAGTATGTGGAATTTACTTAATCGCTACGATCTCGATATCGAATACCAAAGTTGAGCCTCCAGGGATAGGGCCATAATCATTATCCCCATATCCCAAATATGGTGGAATAAAAAGCCTTTTTTTGTCGCCTACCTTCATAGTCAACAATCCTTCCCTAAAGCCAGCTGCCAAGGGTGCTTCTGGGCTATATTTCATTTTGGTGGGACCGTATAATCCCCTGTCCCTTCTACCAGGATTTAGAATGTTGAATTTTTCCGCCAATTCTTGATTACTGCTATCAAAAAGTTCGCCTTTATCCATCAAATAACCTGCATAGCTTACCATAACTTCTTGGCCTATTTTGGGTTGCTCCCCAGAACCTTCCGTTAGGGTCATCATTTTTAAACCGGAGTCGGTCATTTCTGCGTTAGCTTCCTGCGCCTTGAATTCCGCAACCAGGTCGGTCTTCATTTTGTTAAACTCCGCGATGACCTTTTCTTCTTCCGCAAAGTAATCGGTCATGATTTGCACGGCGTCGAATTTTTTGGCCTCTTTACCATTTCTGATGATTTCTACTTTGTTCATAACCATGGTAGGTTCTGGTTTACTTTGGTTTACGACCGTTGTATTGGCCAAGCTGTCCACAACATCCATACCTTTGATCACCTCACCAAAAACCGTATGTTTTCCGTTCAACCATGGGGTTTCTTTGTGGGTAATGAAAAATTGGCTTCCATTGGTCTTTGGACCGGAATTGGCCATGGACAGAATTCCTTTTTTGTCGTGCCCCAAAGAGTCCACGATCTCATCTTTGAATTTGTATCCTGGATTTCCGGTTCCGGTTCCCAACGGATCTCCACCCTGAATCATAAAATCCTTGATGATCCTGTGGAATATAAGTCCGTCATAATATTTCTTGTCCTTGTACTCGTCACTTACAAAAGGGTTGTTCCCTTCTGCCAAAGCAACAAAATTTGCAACGGTAACCGGGGTAGCGTTATGGTGTAATCTTAAAACCACATCACCTTTGGTGGTTTGGATGTCTGCGTAGATCCCGTCATCCAAATCGGTATATTTACTGGTTTTACAGGCCGAGAACAATAATACGGCCATTGTGAGGTAAACAAAATAATGTTTCATGTTCAATATTTGATTTTAATTTAAACTATCGTTTTTCGTAATTATTTTTAAGAGTTCCAAACTGCTTTTTATGGGAGTTGCCGGACCTATTTTATCGTTGTCCCCTTTATAACCATAGGCCAAGGAGGAAGGAAAGATAAAGGTGGCTTTTTCCCCTTCTTTTAATAGTTTAACCGCATTCCGAAGTCCGGGGAACAACTGTGATTTGTCAATAAGGTGAGGTACGATACCTATTTCTTCATTGCTATAAATGGTATCCCCATTGAGTTGCATAACGGTATAGCTAAGGAGCACTTCATCATTGCTCTTTAGTTGATAGGTTGCGGTATCGCTCTGTTTTTCAAAAGTATACCAAAATCCACTGTCACTCGTCAAGTATGTTGCGGTACTATCCTTTTCAATACGTTGTTGTATTATTTGTTGTTCCTTGGCAAGCAGCTCTTTACTGCGCTCAATGGACTGTTTGAAAAATTGACCCGATTTTACCTGTACCGGTTTTCTGGGTTCAGGTTGGCCGCATCCAAAAACGAGGATCATTAGGAACAATAAGACCAATTTTTTTAGCATGTCAATTGCTTTTTATACTCCTTTAAAATCGATTCAAAACGTGCGGTGGTGGTGTCCATATCCGTATCACTTCGGCCCCCGGCAGCATTGGTGTGCCCTCCGCCGTTAAAATGCGCCCTTGCAAACTCATTGACCGAAAAATCCCCAACGGACCTAAAGGAAATCTTGATGATACCTTCTTCTTTATTTTCGATAAAAATCACGGCAAAATGTATTCCTTCCAATGTTAATCCGTAGTTTACAAAACCTTCGGTGTCCCCTTTATTGTAATTGTAACGGTCCAGTTCTTCCTGCGAAAGGGTGGTGTAGGCCGTCCCAAATTCTTCCAGAATGGTCAAATTGCTAAGGGCTACTCCCAATAAGTGCAATCTTCCCGGGGTGTTATTGTCAAAAACAGCTTGGTGTATTTGTGTGTGTTCCGCACCTTTATCTATAAGTTGGGCGACTATTTGGTGCGTTTTACTAGTAGTCGATGGGTATTTAAATGAGCCGGTATCCGTCATAATTCCGGTATACAGACAGGTAGCAATTTCTTTGTTGATTTCATCGGTACTCCCCAAGGCATCCATAAAATGATAGATCATTTCGCAGGTAGAACTCATACCGGTATCGGAATAGGTAACCTTGGCATAGGTGTCCGGTTGTTGGTGGTGATCGATCATAATAAAAGTGGCGTCACTTTCAGATAGAAAAGGCTCCAACTGTCCGGTTCTGGAAAAATGGTTGAAGTCCAAAGTAAAGATTAAGGTAGCTTCTGCCAATGCCCTTTTTGATTGTCCATTTTCCCGTTCAAAATTTAAGACCCGTTCATCCCCCGGAAGCCACTTTAAAAATTTAGGATAGTCGTTGGGGGCTACTATGGTTACGTTTTGTCCCATATTATGCAAAAAATGAGCGAGCCCCAAACAGGAACCCATGGCATCCCCATCAGGATTTTTGTGGGGTACGACAACAATTTTTTGAGGTTGGGAAAGCAATGCCTTTACAGTAGCGATATCTGCTGAATTCATGCGCTCAAAGATACAATAATATAACATAGTGCTAATCTGGGATGTTTTATTTTTGTTCCGTTTTTAATTTGCATCCATGTATCGCTATATCCTCTATTTATCGGTTTCCGTTTTAATCTTAGTTTCGTGTAAAAGCAAGGGACCACTAACGGAGGGTCAAGAAAACCAGGAAGATTTTATAATCACTTTTGGATCTTGTAACAAACCGGAGAAGACCAATGTTTTTTGGGACGATATTTTGGCGCTACGCCCCAATGTGTTTATCTGGGGAGGGGATATCGTTTATGCGGATACGGATGACATCAAAAAAATAAAGGATAGTTATACCCAACAGAATGCCGTACCTGCATATGCTGCCTTAAAGAATCAAGTATTGATTACGGGAACTTGGGACGATCATGATTATGGTTTGAATGATGGCGGTACCGAATTTGACTTAAAGCAAGAAAGTCAGCAAGTGTTTTTGGATTTTATGGACGTTTCTAAAAATGATATCAGACGTGGGCAAGAAGGGGTCTATTCTTCCCAATTGCTTGAAAAGAAGGAAGGCTCCGTAAAAATCATCAATCTGGATACCCGTTATTTTAGGACGGCCTTGACCGATAGTCCCCAAGAAGGAAAACGTTATCAACCTAATCCCTATGGCGAAGGAACTATTTTAGGCGACAAGCAGTGGAATTGGTTGCAGGAGCAACTAGAAAACTCTGAAGCCGATTTTAACCTTATCGTTAGCAGTATCCAATTTCTTTCCAATGCCCATGGTTATGAAAAATGGGCGAACCATCCCCACGAAGTGGATAAACTAAAACAGCTGATTAAAAACAGCAATGCCAAAGGGGTTATTATTTTATCTGGGGATCGGCATATATCGGAATTTTCGAAAACGGAAGTGGAGGGACTGCCCTATCCATTGATAGATTTTACAAGTAGCGGTCTTACCCATTCGTATGCAGATTTTAAAGGGGAACCCAATCCATATCGAAGTGGTGATGTCGTATTTATCCCCAGTTATGGAGCATTGCTCCTAAATGCCCAAAAAAAGGAAGCAACCCTTAGGATTATGGGAGAAAATGGAACGGTTTTACAGGAGCTAAAACAACGCTTTTAGTATTGTGGTGCTAATGAATAAAGCGTATTTTTGCGCAAAATTTTAAACGATGACAAATAGAACGTTTACCATGATCAAGCCAGATGCCGTTGAAAGTGGTCATATTGGTGCAATTTTGGAAAAGATAACAGCTGCAGGTTTTAAGATCGTAGCTATGAAATACACACAATTAAGTTTACGTGACGCGCAGGCTTTTTATGAAGTACATCAGGAACGTCCATTTTTTGGCGAATTGACAAGTTTTATGTCCAGGGGGCCTATTGTCGCGGCCATCTTGGAAAAAGACAATGCCGTGGAAGACTTTAGGGCGTTGATCGGGGCAACCAATCCTGCTGATGCAGCAGAGGGCACCATCCGTAAACTATATGCCAAAAATGTAGGGGAAAATGCCGTTCATGGATCGGATAGTGATGAAAATGCCGCTATTGAAGGAGCTTTCCATTTTTCGGGTAGGGAAGTATTTTAAATACCGTGGTAACCATATTGTAAAAGCCATTCCAAACGGGATGGCTTTTTTTATGCGGTGTGATTTCTCTTTGGGAGCTACTTTTTTTGCCAAATCCTTGAAGATGATCTATTTTGTATCCCAATTCAGAAATAACCATCAATCTTAAAACATCACTTTCATATTCATCAAAAACATCATTTATGAAGCTTAAATCAAAATCATCCTCCAGGATTATGCTGGCCTTATGCTGTGCGGTACTTTTTTTAATACCCTTTAATGGGGATGCACAAAAGAAGAAAAAGAAAAAAGGACAGCCGGAACAGACAGCCCCAAAGAAAGACAAGAAGAAGACTATTGAAGAATTGGTGAAGTCCAGTGAAAAATTGGATGGTTTGTTTCCCATATACCGCGATACCATTACGGGTTCCATTCAGCTTTTGGTTACCGAGGAGCAGTTGAACAAGGAGTTTATTTACTTTAGTCAGGTCGCCAATGGTGTAACGGATGCTTTTAGTTTTAGGGGTGCCTACCGCAACTCCCGTATTTTCACCATACAGAAGTACTACGATAAGCTGGAGTTTACCTATAAAAACCTTTCCCACTATTTTGACCCAGAAAATGCACTGTCAAAATCTAGCAATGCCAATATTAGTGAGGCACCGTTGGCCAGTTTTATGATTGAAGCCTCGGATGCGGAAAAAGGACTTTACCTAATAAAGGCAGGGGATTTATTTTTAAAGGAGAGTTTGGCACAAATAAAACCACCAAAATTCCCAGGCAGTAAACCAACGGATTTTTCCTTGGGAAATTTGGACAAGGCCAAAACGAAAATCGATCATGTACGCAACTATCCCAAGAATACGGATATTTCCGTTTCTTATGTATACTCAAAGGGTTCTGCTTTGAATGGAGGTAGTACTGCCGTAACCGATGGCAGAAACGTAGCGATAACCATGTACCACAGTTTTATCGATTTACCGGAAAATGACTATGAACCAAGGTTCGATGATCCTAGGGTAGGGTATTTTTTTACCTATCAAAACGATATGACTTCCGTAAGTGCAGCCAATTATAGGGACAAAATACACCGTTGGAATTTGGTTAAGAAAGACCCTGATGCTGAAATTTCCGAACCGGTGGAACCCATTACTTGGTGGATTGAAAATTCGACGCCCATGGAGTTTAGGGAAACCATTAAAGAAGGCGTGCTGCAATGGAACAAAGCCTTTGAAAAAGCGGGTTTCAAAAATGCCATGGTCGTAAAAATACAACCAGATGATGCCGATTGGGACGCTGGGGATATCAGGTATAACGTATTGCGATGGACATCCTCCCCAAATCCCCCGTTTGGTGGGTATGGTCCAAGTTTTGTAAACCCTAAGACCGGACAGATTTTGGGTGCGGATATTATGTTGGAATTTATATACCATACCAATAGGGTGCGTATTGAAAAGTTGTATGATGCGATTACCGCTGCCGATACCCATGAAGCAGAGTGGAACTGGAACCAAGACAACAACCAAATGACCTGTTCCTTTGGGCATATGATGCAATTCAACACCCAATTTGGTAGGGCGGTATTGGAACTGAACGATGCTAATCCACTTCTCATGGAAGGCTTGCGTAAGGAAGCCATGTTGGAACTTATTATGCACGAGGTGGGACATACCCTTGGGCTTAACCATAATATGAAGGCCAGTCAGCTTTTTAGTCCGGAGCAACTTGCGGACAAAGAATTCATAAAAGGGAAAGCATTGGTAGGTTCCGTGATGGATTATACCGCAATCAACCTTACTAATGACCCCTTGGACCAAGGCCATTATTACAGTACTACGGTAGGACCGTATGATGAATGGGCCATCCAATTTGGGTATCAAGATTTTAAGACGGAAGGTGAAATGCAGGCTTTGTTAAGCCAATCCACAAAACCAGAGCATATTTTTGGAAATGATGCCGATGATATGCGTTCCCCGGGAAAAGGTATTGATCCAAGGGTCAATACGGGAGATCTGTCCAATGACCAGATTACCTATTCCTTAAACCGAATAGAACTGATCAATGGCCTGTTGGGAAAAATAAAGGAAAAGTATGCTGATGACGGTAAGAGCTATAACGATTTGCGTATTGCGCATGCCATATTAATGGGGCAGTATGCACAGGCCGGTAATGTAATTTCAAGATTTATTGGCGGTGTCTATGTAGATAGGGCCATGATGGGACAAGAAGGCGGTTCGCAACCGTTTACCCCGGTAGCTTATAAGGATCAGAAAAGGGCTATGGATGCACTTAATAAGAACTGGTTCTCCAAAGATGCGTTTGAAACACCCAATGCCTTGTATAATTATTTAGCAAGACAGCGTAGGGGTTTCAATTTCTTTAGAGGTCCAGAAGATCCAAAAATACATGCTACCGTTTTGCGCTTTCAAAGCAATATCTTAAGACATATTCTTCATCCAAACACCTTACAACGTATCCAAGATTCCGAGTTGTACGGAAACACTTATGATTTGGGAGAATTTATGACGGATTTGAACAAAGGGATCTTTGAAGCGGATATCTACGGTTCTATCAATTCCTTTAGACAGAACCTGCAATTGGATTATACCAACAAATTGATTGACGTATTGACGGGTAAGGCCCCCTATACCAATGCGGCAAAATCCATGGCACTTTATAATTTGAAGGCCATCAACCGAATGGCGAACAATTCCAATGGCAATGTGGCCTCCAAGGCCCACAAGACCCATTTAAGGACCCTCATCAAAAACGCGATGGAGGAAATAAAGTAGAAAAACAGAAAAAAGAAAAAGCCCCATTTCCAGTAGAAATGGGGCTTTTTTATTTGCACTGCCAACGAGAACAATATCCCAAGGCTTGCCTTGGAATTGCTCAATCCAGCTTATGCCGCCCACCTATTAGTGGCATAAAGTTTAGAGGCTAACCAAGCGCCCACGACCATCTCTAAGAGACTTAAAGGAAGGGCAATCAAAAGTGTTTTCCAATCAGAAAGGCCCATATTGGCCGTTGCCACCCAAAAGATGACAAAAACAGTAGACCAGACCACTGTGCCAGCTAAAAGGACAGTTATAGTAGAATTTCCAAAGGTTCTAGCGAACAACCAAAAAATAAATACCAAAGCCAAGGTTAGCAACGTATCCCAGAATCCCCAAATGGTAAATATCCCCAAGTCCATTTCGGCTATTCCATCTCTTCCGTCGAAGAAAGATTTTATCCTAGGTCGTATGAATACAAAGTATCGGAACACTTCAGAGATATTTATCCATATGCTGACTACTAGGGTAATCATCAAAAATTGTTTGGTTGCAAATTTTTGGTCTAACATCGCTATTTAATTACTATCGTTTCGTTTATTTTTTTCATGATGCTATCCGGGGCGGGTATTCCCGGGCTTAAACGGTAAATAACCACTGATTTTTCCAAGTCTTCAATCTGATGCACCAAATCAATACTCCTTTGGGTAAACTGGGCAAACCGTAAACCTTTGGCGTTGATGATATTTTGATTGATCAAAAAATCGATTTTCTTACTGCAACGACATGGATTGTTTGTATTAGCAAGACCACATTTGTTATTTAAGAAGTTTCGAATTTTTTCCCGGGAACGGGATAGTTTTTTTCTAAAATTGGTTGCTGTAATACCCAGTATTTCAGCACCTTCTTTTCCATTAAATTCTAAAATTTCCGCTAAGATGTAAACCAGCCTATCCGTTGGGTTTAGACAAAGAAGGAGTCCTTGGGTGCAGCTTACTTTAACCTCTTCCTCCAAAAGGGCAAGTTCACCGGCATTTTGGGCATGGGTTGCTTTGTTTGACTGGCCCATATCAATGAGGGTTTCATATTCATTAAAAGACCTTGCAAAAACCGCTGCTTTTTTTCCTTTGGAATTGATGAGGTAGTTTGTAGCGACCCGATATACCCAGGTTTTGAATCGGCTTTCACCCTTAAACGTGCTCAAACGCGTTACAATTCTAATAAGAATCTCTTGAGTTGCATCCTTGGCGTCCTCAGGAAATAAGAGCATTTTAAGGGAAAGGTTATACACTAAATCCTTAACCTCGTGGATGACTCTTTCTAATGCTTCCTTATCACCAGAATTGGCTTTTTTGACCAAGATGTTCAGATTCTTATCCATTGTTAGTAATTGGACAGTTATATGGTACTAAGTGTGACAATATAAAGTGAAAAAATGCTCTTGCAATACCTACGAACATCATTGTTGGTAACCAACTGATGCCCATATCAAACTTGGATGCGATACATAGTAGCGTTTATCGCAGCACTATCTTTTTCACCAATTCCTTACCTAGTTCTTCATTGATCATGGCAATGATTTTGGTTTTGCCCATGCTTAATTCCTGCCGTAACACGGATGAGGAAAGGGAAACATAAAGGGTTTCGTTTTTAAGTTCCACTTGGGTGGTATAGTTGTTCACCCCATTTCCCATGAGTCTTTCCCAAGCTTCCCTGGCATCTACTTTATCAATGCCTTGCTGTAGCTTATTCTCCTTAATGAACTCATTAAGTGCTTCTCCCATGTTCCTATGCTGATTGTATCTTTTGGCCATTAGGGTGTAATGTTTATTGCTTCGTATCGTTCATAGAAATAGGTAATCCCTTCTTGATTCTTAATGCGGTATGAATCCTTGTCAAGTTCCAGCAATTCTTCTTCCCAATCGCTTAGCGCATTTTTGTAATGCAGAAAAAAACGGCCCTCTCTTTCTTCTACTTTAAAGAACTCGGCATCGTCAGAAGTGTCATAGGTGCCATTTAGTTTTGGGTTCATCTTTTTCTTATATCCTTCCGTTCCCTTAAGTTCAAAATAGTCGACTGTTGTGCTTATGGCGTACTTTTTTTGTTGCCCATTAGGGAAAGTAACCTCCTTTATTTCCCAATACCCATTGAGCAAGGGCAGCTGTTCCTTAGTGGGTTTAGTGGAACATGCCAACATTAACAGGATTACCAAAGATGCGATTCCATTCTTCATGCGTTCACAAGTTAAATATTTTGTAGTTCTGATGGACGCTCTTGACCACATTTTCCGTTCGATCTGCATGCGTGTCCGATATAAAAAGTTGCCCAAAACTGGCGTCATCCACTAGTGCTACGATTTGCGCTACGCGGTGCTCATCAAGTTTGTCAAAAATATCGTCCAAAAGAAGGATGGGGGTGGTTTTCGCCTGTTCTTTGATAAAATGGAATTGTGCCAGTTTTAAGGCGATCAAAAAGGATTTCTGTTGCCCTTGGCTGCCGTATTTTTTTATGGGATACCCTGCAATGGAAAATTCCAGGTCGTCTTTATGGATACCTGCCGAGGTGTACTGCAAGGCACGGTCTTTATCTATGGAGCTCTTTAAAAGTTCCAACAAGTCCATTTCCTTTAACCTGCTTTGGTATTGAAGCAGAATCCCTTCTTCTTTTTTGGAAATATTCTGGTATTGCTCAATAAAAATAGGGATGAATTTCTCTAGAAAACCGACACGTTTTTTAAATATGGCCGTTCCATAGGTATGGAGCTGCTCATTATAGATTTGAAGCGTATCCTGATCAAAGGTAGCGTTAACGGCAAAGTATTTTAACAGGGAATTCCGTTGGGCCAGTACCTTGTTGTACTTTATCAAGGTGCCTAAATATTCTTTATCCGATTGCGAAATAACACCATCCATAAATTTGCGGCGTGTATCACTACCTTCGGTAATCAAATCGCGATCCGCGGGTGAAATGATAACCAACGGTAAAAACCCGATATGTTCGGAGAATTTATCATAAGCCTTACCGTTTCGTTTGATGACTTTTTTTGCCCCTTTTTTATAGCTACAGACAATTTTTTCTTCACGATCGCCCTTTTCAAAAGTGCCCTCGATCATAAAAAACTCCTCACCATGCCTGATATTCTGGGTAGCTAAGGGGTTGAAATAACTTTTGCCAAAAGAAAGGTGGTAGATAGCATCTAAAATATTGGTCTTACCAATTCCGTTCGCACCAACCAAACAATTGATTGTGGGTTCAAAGTCAAGGTTTTGGCTATCAAAATTTTTATAATTAACTAAAGATAAGTGCTTTAAAAACATACGGAACCCGTTAAAACTTTTTCAATCTGCTAAAAAAATTAAGTTTTCAGCCTTATTATTGTCTTTTTCTTCTTCCGTAACCCTGCCATGCAACTAAAAAAAGTACCGTACGGAACCAAAAACTTTTAATTTTCGCTTAAATCCCAAAAGTCGCATCGAGTTCATTTTATCTTGGTGCAAAGCGCAGTTGTTTCCTGTAAAAAACCCAAAAATAACGAATAAATTAGCTTTCGGTTTTGGATAAAAACTTTATTTTTGCGCGATTAATAAAAACAAGAATGGCTACATATAAAAAGCGCGGCTACAAACCAAAGAATAAGGCAGAGGAGTTAGAGCTGGACGAGCAGAACAGCACAACGGCAGAGGTATTCAATACCTTAGATGAGAATGCCTCCAAGACAGAAGCTTGGGTTTCCAAGAACCAGAATTATATTCTTGGTGTTATTGGTGTTATTGCCCTAGGTGTTTTAGGCTATTTGGCGTATAATCAGTTCGTACAGCAACCTAAGGAAGCGGAAGCTGCCAACGATTTATATTACCCGCAACAATATTTTGATCAAGCTATGGCACCCGGTGCGGCCAAGGATTCTTTATTGAATTTGGCACTTAACGGAGGCGAAGGAAAATATGGGTTTCTTGATATTATCGAAGAATACCCAGGAACCAAAGCCGCTAATCTTGCGAACTACTCGGCGGGAATGGCATATTTAAACAATCAGAATTACCAAGAAGCCATTACCTATTTAGAAGGCTTTTCTTCCGATGATGCCGTATTGGGGGCATTGGCCAAAGGAGGCATTGGTGATGCCTTTGCACAATTGAATCAAGGGGAGGAAGCTTTGGATTATTATGAAAAAGCCCTCGCACATAGCACTAACGATTATACAACACCTTTGTACTTGTATAAAGCTGGGGTTACCGCCATCAACTTAGGGTATGGGGATAAGGCTTTGGAGTTTTTTGAGCGAATCAAAGCTGATTTTTCAGCTTCCAAACAAGCAAGTAATATCGACGCCTTAATAGGTTCCGTAAAAAAGTAGCATATGGCTACGGCAAATAAAAATCTTTCCGCTTACAACAAAGATGAAGTTCCAAATGCGGCCGCACTCCGGTTTGGAATCGTAGTTTCTAAATGGAACAACAATATTACCGAGCCGCTTTTCCAAGGGGCTATGGATACCCTTTTGGATTGTGGGGCTTTGGAAGAGAATATTGAACGATGGAACGTGCCTGGAAGCTATGAGCTCGTTTTTGGCTGCAAAAAACTCTTACAAACCAAGGAAGTGGATGCGGTAATTGCCATAGGGAGTGTCATTCGCGGGGAAACCAGCCACTTTGATTATGTATGCAGTGCCACGGCCCAGGGCATAAAAGATTTAAACGTAGCTTTTGATACACCCGTTATTTTTTGTGTCCTTACCGATGATACGTTACAGCAATCCATTGACCGCAGTGGCGGAAAACATGGGAACAAGGGTAGTGAAGCTGCAGTAGCCGCCATAGAAATGGCCGTTTTGGGCAAGTGAGGCCAAGCTTTCCACACCTGAAATAACACGCAATTTTAGTTAACAATTTTTGTGAGGCTGGCCCCCAGCTATTTTTCGATTTTAACTACCTTTGAGATTACTCGATGGAGATGCTATGCGGAATTTTTTAAAGCTAAGAAGAAACCGGTCTTTTGAATACAAACCCCGTTATTACGAGGGTGAAGGCAATCCTTATAAAATAGAACCGAAACTGGAAAAGTTCAGGAGTACGGTAAACAACCAAAGAGGCTTAAAAAACAAGTTTTCCAATGCGGTAAGCGATTTGCAAAAGGAAGGTGATAAAAACCTAAAACTACGCTTCATTGCCATCGTCGCAATATTGGTACTTATCTTCTTGTATATCATCGATTTTGATTTGTCCATATTTTATAAAGGCTAATGGCGGACATCATTAAACTTTTACCCGATCATGTTGCCAATCAGATTGCAGCCGGAGAAGTCGTGCAGCGACCTGCTTCCGTGGTTAAGGAATTGTTGGAAAATGCCATTGATGCCGGAGCATCTTCCATAAAATTAATAGTAAAGGATGGAGGTAAGGCCCTAATCCAAGTGGTAGACGACGGTATTGGAATGAGCGGGACGGATGCCCGATTATCGTTCGAACGCCATGCTACTTCCAAAATATCGGCTGCAGAGGACCTTTTTAACTTGACCACCAAAGGGTTTCGTGGGGAAGCCTTGGCCTCCATTGCCGCAATTGCCCATGTGGATTTACAGAGTAGGACGGCATTCAGCGAAACCGGCACACATATAAAAATTGAAGGGAGTAAAGTAATATTTCAAGAGGTGGCCGCTACCCCAAAAGGGACTTCCTTGGCCGTTAAAAACCTATTCTTCAATATTCCCGCTAGAAGGAACTTTTTAAAAAGCAACCAAGTAGAACTCAAACACATTACGGACGAGTTTCAGCGGATAGCTTTGGTACATCCAGGGGTTGCCTTTCAGTACTATAACAATGGATCGGAATTGTTCAACTTACCCAAAGAAAACTATAGGCAGCGCATTGTACATGTGTTTGGAAGTAAAATGAACGAACGCCTGGTTCCGGTTGAAGAAACTACGGATGTGGTCCGCATTTCCGGCTTTATCTGTAAACCTGAGTTTGCCAAAAAGAGTAGGGGAACGCAATTCTTCTTTGCCAATGGGCGGTATATTAAAAGCCCTTACTTGCACCATGCGGTAAGTAATGCTTATGAGGGACTTATCAAATCCGATACCCATCCGGGATATTTTCTTTTTTTGGAGGTTGATCCCGCGGCTATAGATATCAATATCCATCCCACAAAAACAGAAGTTAAGTTTGATGACGAACCTACCTTGTATGCCATCCTTCGTTCTGCCGTAAAACATAGTTTGGGGCAGTTTAGTGTGGTGCCAAGCTTGGATTTTGAACGGGACCGTAATTTGGATACGCCTTATTCCTATCAGGATAAGCAGGCGGTTTTGCCAAAAGTAACAGTGGATAAGGCATTTAATCCTTTTGAAGGATTAAGTCCAACCAAAGGTGGTTCGCATAACTTTAAAAAGGAATCGGTAGTCGGTTGGGAGCAGTTGTATGAAGATTTGGAGGAAGATAGTAATGAGGCGTTCAGTAGTGTCCATTTTGAATCCGGTTTGGAGACCCCGGAAATTTTTGAACAAAAGGAAGCCGAACTTGCACCTGCACAGCTTACCTTTCAATTACAGCATAAATATGTGGTGACCACCATTAAATCGGGTTTATTGGTCATCAATCAAAATAGGGCACATAAACGCGTACTTTATGATCGGTTCATAGAACGTAAAGAACTCCGTAACGGGGTAAGCCAACAATTGTTGTTTCCGCTAAAATTGGAATATTCGCTACAAGAAATACAGCTTTTGAAAAACTTGGAACAAGAATTGGCTACCTTAGGGTTCGTACTGGTTTTTGACGATGAGGAATCCTTGACCATCACCGGAATTCCAAATATGATGACAGAGAGTTCCATTGCTGCCGTTTTGGCGGAAATCGTACACCATTTTGAAGAAGATCATGCACCTAAGGTGAGTAGTGCCGATTTGATTGCAAAGAGTCTTTGCAAATCTTTGGCGGTAAAGAACGGACAACAGTTGGTGCCGGAGTCCCAAATGGCTCTGGTAAACGATTTATTTGCCTGTGAAGAAGCAAAGCTCGATCCTTTTAATAAAATGATCTATACCATGGTTGGCGTAGATGAAATAGATAAAAAATTTGTGTAGATGGGTAGAATTACGGAGGCAATAAAACATTTGTTGATCATTAATGTGTTGTTCTTTTTGGCCACGTCCTTGTACGGTGATCAAATGTACGAATGGTTCTCCCTATGGTTTCCAAAGAACGATAATTTTGCTTTTTGGCAAATACTAAGCCATATGTTCATGCATGGCGGCTTAATGCATATTGTATTCAATATGTACGGGCTTTGGGCTTTTGGTTCCCCATTGGAACGGATGTGGGGCAGGAATAAGTTTTTATTCTTTTATTTTTCTGCAGGACTAGGTGCCGCATTGTTGCATACAGCCGCAAATTATTATTTCTTTAACCAAGGTCTGGACGCATTGGTAGCAACTGGTATCCCTGAAAACCAAATATTAGAAACTATCACCGGTGGACAGTATTTTCCAAGTTGGTATGATGCGGTAGGGCAAGGGACCGTGGATAGTTTTTTGTCCGCATTTAATACACCAGCGGTTGGGGCCTCTGGGGCAGTATATGGTGTCCTAGTTGCTTTTGCATTCACCTATCCGGAAGCAGAGTTAATGCTCATTTTCTTACCGGTACCCATCAAGGCAAAGTACTTTGTTCCTTTGATCATTGCTGGTGACCTCTTTTTCGGCTTCACCAATACCAATACGGGAATTGCACATTTTGCCCATATTGGTGGTGCATTGATCGGTTTTATTATGATGTGGTATTGGAAAAAGAATCAGTTTAATAAAAATAGATGGGATAGCTAATGGCAACGGGAGGACTTAAATATCAATATGCGAGATTGAACATTGCGGAAAAGCTCATTGCCATTAATGTGCTGGTCTTTATTTTGTCCAAGTTGATTCCCGTGCTCTTTGGAGTTTCGGAATTGGTATTGTTAAGCTGGTTTGAATTGCCTAGTGATGTCGTAGGCTTTCTGGGGAAACCTTGGACCATTATTACCTATGCGTTCTTCCATTCGAGCCTTGGACATATTTTTTGGAATATGTTGTTGCTCTACTTTTTTGGTCGCACCTTTCTCAATTTGTTTGGTCCACAACGTTTTATTGCGGTCTATTTTTTGGGGGTGATTGCCGGAGGGATACTCTACATGTTGGGGTATAACGTCTTCCCCACCTTATTGGATACCAGCGCATTGCTTATTGGGGCATCTGCCGGGGTAACCGCGGTATTGATATTTGTATGTGCCTACATACCAAACCAAGAAGTGCGTATTATCTTCTTTAATGTAAAGCTTTGGCAGCTGGGTGTTTTTGTTATTCTAAAGGACGTGCTTACCTTATCCATGGGCCAGAACGTTGGAGGCATGCTAGCGCACTTGGGCGGTGCCCTTTTGGGCTATGTTTATGCCAGGCAGTTGCTCAACGGAAAGGATATTGGAGAAGGCTTTAGCAAAATGCTTACAAGCCTAGGCAACTTCTTTAAACCCGGAACCAAAGCCCCGCTAAAAACGGTCCATAGAAAGAGTGCGGCAAAGCGAACTTCGCAAACCATAAACTATGATAAGGAAGCGCATCAACGTAAAATAGACGCTATTTTAGATAAAATCAGCACTTCCGGTTATGAAAGTTTGTCCAAAGCGGAAAAAGATTTTTTATTTAAAGCAGGTAAAGAAGAGTAACATTGAAAAAACCGGGAATTTTTCATAAATCCATGTTATTCCTCAATATCCTGATGGGATTGGCCTTGGTGCTATGCCTTTTTGTTCGCTGGATGCCATCAGAATACTTTCCTTTTTTCGCGATCTTTAGTCTTGTTGTTCCTTTTTTCTTAGGGATAAACGTACTTTTTTTTGTCTATTGGCTGTTACGAAAACACAAGAATATGCTAGTTTCTGGCATTCCCTTGATGGCCAGTATTTTTATTTTGCACCCATTCTTTAAGACGGGAAGTACTGAAGGTCAGCATGCGGATTCGGATATCAAGATCATGTCCTACAATACTAGGAACTTTAGTTTTGATATCAAGAATGCGGATAGTTTGATTATAGATTTTGTGACCAAGGAAGATCCAGATATTGCTTGCTTTCAAGAGTTTTATTTCCGTATGAAAAAAAGGAAAGAACTCTCCCAATATCCTTATAAGTTTGTGGATTTTACCTATGGCGAACCCAAAGAACGCGTCATACAGGCCATCTATTCCAAGTATCCGATTTTAAAAATAGCCCCAATTAGTTTTCCTAAAAGTTCCAACAGCGCCGTTTATGCAGATATTTTGGTTAAGAACGATACCATACGGTTGTATAATTTACACCTGCAATCGTTTCGAATTGTTCCCGAAATTAAAACTATTGAGAAACAAAAATACAAGAAGGTTATTTTCCAAATGAAGAAGGTGATGCGATTGCAAAAAGAACAAGCCACCTTGATACGGGAACATATTGCCCAAAGTCCGTATAAAACTATTATTGTTGGGGATTTTAACGCTACCCAATTCTCCAACACCTACCATTCGCTTGCCAAGGATTTCTCGGATTCTTATTTTGAAGCGGGAACCGGTTTCGGTAGAACCTACAATTTGAAAGGTTACCCTATGCGAATCGATTATATTTTGGCCGATAAGCATTTTGAGTTTACCTCACATAAGAATTATGATAATAGGTATTCCGATCATTACCCCATAATGGCCAGTTGTAAGCTAGTATCCGATCAATAAACAGTCTATGTAATCTGCCGCAATGTGTAAGAGAAGTGCCCATCCAAACACTCTAGTTTTTTTAGGGACCAAGAGAAGCGTATAAATCGCTATAGCTACATAACTATGGAGGGGATGAAAGGCTATACTGCATCTATTGGCATTATATACAGGGCTTGCGAATAGATGGTCTATATCGATTAAGATAGCGGCCCAAAAGACCAGTAGTACAAAAAGCCTTTTTTCCTTAAAGAAGCAATAGGCAAGGATTACGGGTGCCACAAAATGTATCCCATAGTGTACGAAAAACCTAAACATTGCGTAAAGGTAAGTCCTGTGCCTGCAAGTAACTCAATGCGTTAGTACCCTCATTGAACAGCAGGTCCAGTCCGCTTGCGTTTTCAGTAAAACCATTTCGGTCATCAAATACTTGAAAATAGGGACTGTTCTTAAAGGGGACTTGTTTTTTAGCCTTTATGAGGATTCTCCCGTCTATATCATCTAGGATTACTTTAGTATACTTCTCAGTGGTACTTCCAGAGAAATCGGCACCTAGGGCTTCGGCCAAAAAGGTGATGGACGCATGGTTAAAATCCATCAAATAGGTAAAGGTTTTGGCATACAAAGGGGCCAGTCCATCTTCATAAAATTCAAAAAAGGCGGAAGTCCGATATGCGGTTTGTAGGGTTCGCCAGTGCTGTTGTTGCCAACGGTAGGTGTTGTCTATCTTAACCTCTTTAAAGGCTTGTCGCCCGGTGGACCCACCCACATGTTTTATGGGTATGGTCAATACATGCCCGCCTGTATCCGTGCAGATATGACAACGGTTTCTATAGGTCTGTTTTTGGTAGTTGTCATGGGCTTCCCAAACAAGCTCGTTCTTGATCATGGTAACCAAGGTGGCAATGTTTGGAAAATATGCAGGATGTAAGATTACCCTTTGCATGGGATTTAAGCTTCTTGTTTTGACTTTCTTTTCTTTCTAAAAAAATCGAAAACAAAATATCCAGCTAAGGCCAAAAGAAAATACTTAAAATAAGAAACGGGCTCGCCACTGCCGTTTACGGTAGTGAACATACGGTCCCATCGGGGTTTCTCATTAAAGCGGATACCGTCCTGGAAATTATCGAAACTCAACCAGATAAAAACGGGCTTCCCAACAATATGATCTTCCGCAACATAGCCCCAAGCCCTGCTGTCTTCAGAATGGTCGCGGTTGTCCCCCATCATCCAATAATAATCTTGATTAAAGGTATATGAAGAGGCTTCCTTACCGTTGATAAGGACTTTGTCTGCCGTTACCTGTACTTCATTGTGCTCATAATCCCGAATTATTTTCTTGTACAGCGGAATAGTCCTTTTGTTTATGGCAACCGTAGCTCCCGCTTTTGGGATATAGATGGGACCAAAATTATCTACGTTCCACTTGTAATAGGGACTTTGGGGAAAAGTATTGAACCCAGCTTCACCCTTGGGTTGGATTTCCATGACGATGGAATCTATTTTTTGGTTCTTTTTAAGCTCTGCAACCATTTCTTGTGTCATATTGACAACACGCTGCCTAGGTGTCTCTTCCTTTAAGGAAAGTCGTAACGCACGGATTACTTCTACCGGAATGCCGGTTTTATCGGTATAGAGTTCAAATTGTCCTCCTGGGGTTTGGTTTGCACCTCTTAGGTAGGGAAGCAGTTTGTTGTACTGGGTTTGGTTAAGGGCAGCAGAGATAAACTTTCTTTGATAACTATCCGCATCCACTTCTTCCAAAAGTCGTCTAGAAACACCTTTGCTTGCGTAGATAATGTAGTTGGACATGGGTTTGGCGCGATCCGAAAGTTGGAGTCGCTTTCCATTGATATGCACGAAACCATCAATAATTTCCAAAGAATCTCCGGGGGCACCCACACACCTTTTGACGTAATTCGATTTTTTATCGATGGGCTTTTCTACTCCTTTAGATTTTACAAAAAACTGTTTTACGGTATCCGCAGGCCAGCTGAAAACAACAATGTCGTTTTTCTTTGGGGTTTGGAATCCGGGAAGTCTAAAGTAAGGCAGTTGCGGTTTGTTGAGGTAGGAACGTTTTTTAAGCACCGGAATGGTATCATGTACCATAGGTGCCGCAATAGGCGTCATTGGTGCTCGCGCCCCAAAATGAAACTTACTCACAAATAAAAAGTCCCCAATCCGCAAGGTTCTTTCCAAGGACCCTGTAGGAATTACATAAGGCTGGATAAAATACGTATGTACAAATGTTGCCGCTACGATGGCAAAAACAATAGAGCTTACCCATTCCCCAAGCCCTGTTCGCGGTTTTAAACTTCGGTCTTCAATATAATTAACGTCTTGGGTGTAGTTAATATAATAAATATAAAAACCAAGGGTCAGCAGCACCAGCCACGTGTCCAAGAGGGTATTTTTCCCAAAACTCCGCATAGTTTCTACCCAAATAACGGGGAACATCAATAAATTAATGATCGGAATGAACAACAGCAATACCCACCATTTAGGGCGATTGATAATTTGCATCAGCACAATACCGTTGTAGATAGGTATGGCAGCTTCCCACGCTTTACGACCCGCTTTAACGTATAACTTCCAAGTGCCCAAAAAATGGATGACCTGGACGATAAGAATAAACAAAATCCACTGTGTACCGTTCATAAAATTTTTGTTGTAGGACTGCTATAGTCCGTATTTGTTACCAAATTTAGTTTAGATTTAACACATCTTGCATGGTAAAGACCCCTTTTTTACTCTGGATCCATTCTGCTGCAATGATGGCGCCAAGGGCGAAACCTTCCCTATTATGGGCCGTATGTTTAATGTCGATATTGTCAACTACACTCCCATAAGCAATGCTATGCGTGCCGGGAACAGTACCTATCCGTTTGGATACAATAGGGATTTGATGGTTTTCCGCTTTCTCTAAAGTCCAACCCGTATAGCCCGTATTTTCAATGATTCCCTCTGCTAAGGTAATAGCGGTACCACTAGGTGCGTCCAACTTTTGGGTATGATGGATTTCCTCCATGGACACTTGGTATTCCTTAAGATTGGCCATCATCTTAGCCAACTGTTTGTTCAGTTCAAAAAAGATATTCACCCCTAAACTAAAATTGGAAGCATAGATAAAAGCCCCATTTTTTTGGTTGCAAATTGCCGTAGCTTCTTCATAACGGTCCAACCATCCGGTGGTTCCTGAAATAACGGGTACTTGATGATCAAAACAACCCGTTATATTATCAAAAGCGGCATCTGGGGTGCTAAAATCAATGGCAACATCAAATTTTGAATAGTCAATTGTACCGGAATTGACGTCTATTTTAGCCACAATGTGATGCCCGCGATCACTGCCTATCTGCTCCAGCATTTTTCCCATTTTCCCATATCCGAAGAGCGCAATATTCATACCGTTAAAATTTATAGATCATGGCCAGGCCATAATTGGGCCTATTGGTAATGGGATTAAAATCGATAAAAGGTTCTATGTCCATGGATAGTTTTTCATCGACATTGTACTGTTTCAAATGGGCGTCTACGTTGGCGTCAATAATATTTAAGGCATACAGTCCTATGGTGACCAAGAGGGCCAAATCCCGATCCCGTTGTAAACGTTCTTGGGCATCTTGCAACGCCGCCTCGCTTGCTCTCGGGTTTCCTGCAATGACGTTACCATCGTTTTGTGCAAAAAATTGATCATCTGTAAAACCAGCTCTACGTCTCTTAAAAGCATCTCTAAACCTATTGAACTCGTTGTTGTTTCTAATAAACAATGAACCGCTAAATCCAATAGCAGCCCAAACGATAGGGGCCTTCCAATACCGTTTGTTATAGATTTGTCCCAATCCGGGTAAAATGGCGGAATAGAATGCCGCT
>CALEYA010000002.1 GCA_937926215.1 uncultured Croceitalea sp.
AGGACGGCGGTACGCAGGTTGTTGATTTTACGACGGTACTTGCAGCTGCTGGGACTGACGACCAGACTGCTACGGAGGTATCGGTAACGGACACTGCGGGCAACTTCACGGCTACGGACGTTGAGGGGGCCTTGGCGGAATTAGCTGCTGTATCAGGTGACAATATCTATTCTGTAGACGGCACCTTAACGGCTAACCGTGCCGTAACCCAAGGGAATTTTGATTTGAATTTTGATGCCAATACCCTTGTGGTAAGTGGTGATGACAATAGGGTAGGTGTTGGATTAAATGCTCCCGAAAGGGAGTTCCATGTCAACGGAATTACCAGATTCTCTAGGAACTTTGATACCGCTGGGATTATTTTTGATCGGTATTCTGGTGCTTTAAACAATACCATGGCTTCTACAATTTTTGGGTTGAATTCCTCAGCCGTAGGTGAGGGCGAGTTTTTCTTCGCTAACTATGAAGAGAATGTCAGTGGAGGAGTTCTTACAGAATGGTTAAAATTTGATATTGCGAATAACCAAGCGACCTTTGCCCAATACGGTAACGGAACCTATACGGGTACAACGGCTTATCTCTTAGCCGTAGAAGCAGATGGTAATATGATAGAAGTCGACCCAAGCAGTTTGGATACCAATATCTATAACATAGACGGCACCTTAACGGCTAACCGTGCCGTAACCCAAGGGAATTTTGATTTGAATTTTGATGCCAATACCTTAGTGGTTAGTGGAAATGATAATAGGATTGGTATTGGTACGGATTCACCAACATCAGCATTAGAAATAAATGGAGGACAAATTGTCTCTGCCCAACTTATAGTGGGCGCAGAAACAAATCAATTCACTGGGAATTTTGGTATGTTAGCGAGAAATAGTGCCGCTGGGGCATTTTTCGGATATATTGGTCAATCAGCTGTAATACCCGGACAGAATGCCGCAATTATTTCCGGTAGCGGAAAGGGCTTGGCATTTGTGACCAACGGCTCTGCGATTGATTTTGACGATGCTTCTAACACACCGGATGTATTTATTGATTCAAATGGTAACCTAGGTATTTCTACTGTTAATCCACAGGCCAGATTGGATGTAGATGGTGGTACGGTCCGTTTCTCGGATTATGGTGGAGGCACCATTACAGGTACTGCTACGAATATCTTAGGTGTTGATGTAGATGGTGATGTTATTGAGGTAGATGCAGCCTCTTTGGATACCAACATCTACAACGCAGATGGGACACTTACAGCTAACCGTGCCGTGACCCAAGGTAGCTTTGATTTGAATTTTGATGCCAATACCCTTGTGGTTAGTGGTGATGACAATAGGGTAGGTGTCGGTATGGCTAGTCCAGTTTTTGACTTGGATGTCAATGGAACGGCACATGCGTTAAATTTTGCAAGTACTACCTTACTTCCGGCCGATTTGACAAATGCTAGCAGAAGTTTTATCATGGGAGAGAATCATACCATAACTTCTTCAAGTAATAGTATTTTATTTGGTTTTGGAAATACAATTGATGCGAACAATGCATTGGTTTTTGGATTTAGGAATACCATTGAGGCCAACAAAAGTTTCGTAGCTGGACAGGATAATATTCTTACCTCAACAGCAGATAATGTATTGGTGTCCGGTAGGAACAATAATGTTACAGGGCTTAATGTGATAGCTGCTGGTAGGGGATTGTTGGCCGCAAATGAAAGTATGGCATCTTTTGGTATGTTTAACGAAGGTGTAGCCACTTCTATTTTTGAAGTAGGTATCGGTTCAAGTACGGCCGCACGTTCGAATGCCATAACGGTTTTAAATACGGGTAATACCGGCATAGGAACCAGCAACCCACAGGCCAGATTGGATGTAGATGGTGGTACGGTACGTTTCTCGGATTATGGTGGAGGAACTATCACGGGTACCGCTACGAATATCTTGGGTGTTGATGCAGATGGCGATGTCATTGAGGTAGATGCAGCCTCTTTGGATACAAATATCTACAACATAGATGGCACCTTAACCGCAAACCGCGCTGTGACCCATGGGAATTTTGATCTCAACTTTGATGCCAATACCCTTGTGGTTAGTGGTGATGACAATAGGGTTGGTATTGGTACTACTGCACCAGAACAACGTCTACATGTATTAAATGATGTAAATGACGGTTTGACGCAGAACCGGATGATTTTGGAAAACAACAACGCTTCTGCGTTCTTTCATACTGCTGTATTCGATTTTAGGACCAACAGGGGTACTGCTGCTGCCGTAGGAGATTTGCTTACCAATGATTTGGTTGGCGAATTAAACTTTACTTCTGGGAGAGGGCAAACTGCTCGAATTAACGTTTCTGTACCAGCGGATCATACGGCATCAAGCACACCCGGTGATATTGTATTTTCAACGACCCCAATTGGTCAAGTAGACAACCCCTTTGAAAGGATGAGGATTACAGAAGCGGGTAGGGTAGGCATAGGTACGAATTCCCCGGCGACCACCTTGCATGTGCCGGATGGTAATACTTTGTTTGATCATATTTCTGTAGGTAATCGAACCAATGCGGTAGATGAAAGAGGTTATCTTTCTTATGACGGGGCTAGTAAGGTCTTGTTAAGGGGAATAGAAAATGTTGGTGTTGCCTTGGGATCAGGTTTAAGATCGGATTTATTTGTCGATGGAGTGACAGGAGATGTTAGTATTGGTACAAGTAATGCCACTACTAAACTTGATGTCAATGGTGACGTACGGGTTAGGACCCTGCCTTCTGCAGCGGATACCGATCAGTTGGTAACGGCAGATGTGGATGGAAATTTAAGAAAAGTGAACAGCCTAAAGGCATCTAAAGTCTTCTACCCGCCCTCCATCACTATTGATGCCTCTGTGACAGGTACCTTTACCAAGGATCTTCACGATGAGTATATCGCCCAGTTTGGTATGCCAGTGGCAAGTAGTGGCGGTACCATACCAACCTATACGGAAACGGAGTTGGATTATCATGTCACCTATGCTGATCCTGCGGTGTTCGACACTACTCCTGGGGCAATGACCATTAGCGCCGATGGAATGCTTACCTATACGGTAATCGCGCCACCTGTTGATTATAACACCCTGATCAATGTCGTATTCGTCGTAAAATAATCCATCCAGTCCCAAATAGATTTTGAAAAAAAACACTACATATAAAAAGTTGTTGCTTGGTTTGGTCTTTGTCCTTATAGGCTTGGCCAAGACCGATGCACAATTTTTATTGCAGGCCCCCAACAGCACGGATGAGACCAATTACCAATGGTTTGAAGCACAGGATACCAATACGGTATTGGGTACGGATTTCTTTTTGGAAGTTACGGCCCCTGGGGTATATTTTGCGACCTATGACGGTACGTTATGTGGTTCCAATGCGACCGGATATTTCATTGTTACCAATTGTTCCGCTCCGGACAATGAAGTAACCTTGGACATTACTGCCAATGTATCTACAAATGCTACGGTAAGTTGGAATCCAACCTTAGCGGGAGACCAATTACGGCCAACGGTAACGGCAACCCAAAATGTGGAACGCTATGTGGCGACTATTGTAAAAGCCGGAAATTCTATTGCTTTACCACGCTTTACCGTGGTTTGTATGGATCAATCGGCAGACTTAATGGATGACATGATTGCGGTTGATGAAGATGCTTCCATAGCAATACCCATTTATGATAACGATTCCGGTATACCCAGCACGGGAACTTTAACCACCACCAACCCTGCAAACGGAACAATTTCCATTGACGATAATGGCACACCTAATGATCCATCGGATGATATCCTCACCTATACCCCCAATCCAGATTTTAACGGAACCGATACTTTCGACTATACGGTTTGTAATTCTTTAGGGGATTGCAGTACGGCAACGGTTACGGTAGATGTACTTCCCATTTTGGATGTTTTTGATGATGCCGTAACTACGGAGTTGGAAACGCCTATCGATATTGCCATTTATGACAATGATAACGATATTCCCACATCGGGTACCTTAACGGTGACCAATCCTACCAATGGAACGGTTACTATTGACGATAACGGTACGCCAAACGACCCCTCGGATGATGTGGTTACCTATACTCCGGATGATAATTTCTTGGGTACGGATTCTTTTGAGTATACCCTCTGTGATGACCAAGGCAACTGCCAGACGGCAACTGTTACGGTAGTGGTGCTACAACCTGCTATGACGGAGATAGATAGTGACAACGATGGTATCATTGATAGTTTTGAAGATTTAAACTTGGATAATGATAATGACCCAGCAACGAATCCTACGGATACGGATGGTGATGGTTTCCCGGACTATTTGGATATTGATAGTGATGATGATGGCATTCCTGATAATGTGGAAGCACAGAGCACCTCTGGATATATACCACCAAGCGGAGAGGATATCAATAATAACGGTCTAGATGACGCCTATGAAGAAAACGGAAGCGCAGGAATTATACCTGAGGATACGGATGGTGATGGCATTCCAGACTATGTAGATACGGATAGTGATAACGATACCGTACCGGATAGCGTGGAAGCCCATGATTTTGATATGGACGGTATTGCCGATGTCTTGTTTATAGGGTCCGATAAGGATAACGACGGACTTGATGATGGATACGAAGGTGACACGGCCATTGACATCGATGTAAATGATGAAATCGATGATCCACAAAATGACCTGCCGGATACGGACGAAGACGGAGAATCCGATTACAGGGATTTCGATGACGATGGTGATGGTATTGCCACACCGGATGAAGATTTGGATTTGGATGGTAATGTAGGGAATGATGATGACGATGAGGATGGTATACCAAATTACCTTGATCCAGACCTTGGGCCTACGGAAACCGAAGACATCAATGTGATACAGATTTTGACCCCCAACGGTGATGGTAACTATGATACCTTGGTTATTGAAAATATAGAGGACTTCCCAAATAACACGGTCAAAATTTACAACAGATGGGGTGTGCTGGTCTTTATGACAAGGGCTTATGACAATGATAGCAACAACTTTGATGGTACTTCCACCGGAAGGGTAACCGTAGATCAAAATAGCGGGCTTCCTACGGGAACATATTTTTATGTAATAGATTATATGATGGAAACAAGGGGGATGCAGCAGAAATCCGGATACATATACATTAATAGATAATGGGCAAACCGTTATGAACAAAGAAAAAAATACATACGGGATTAGGATAACGGTATTACTAATGTTGCTTATACTTCCATTTTTAGGGCAAGCACAGCAAGATGCGCAATACACGCAATACCTTTATAATACGGTTAGTGTAAACCCGGCCTATGCCGGTTCCAGGGGACACCTTAGTATTGCTGGCCTCTACAGGGCCCAATGGGTTGGTCTGGAAGGTGCGCCGGAAACGCAGACCTTGAACTTGCATACCCCAATTGGTATAAAAGGAGTAGGCCTTGGACTTTCTTTTGTAAATGATGTTATTGGGCCTACTTCGGAAACGTTTATAGATCTTGATATCTCTTATACCGTACAACTGGATTTTGACAAACAATTGAGCTTTGGTATCAAGCCCAGTGCCAATCTATTGAATGTACAATTCAGTCAACTTAATACCAATGACGATACCCTCTTACCACCGAATATAGACAATCAATTTTCACCTAATTTTGGGGCTGGGGTATATTACCATACCGATCGTTTTTATGCCGGATTTTCCGTGCCACGTTTGTTGGAAACGGAACATTTTGAGGAATCCTCCCTTTCCACGGCACGGGAACAAATGAATTTCTACCTGATTGCCGGTTATGTTATGGAGTTGAATCCCTTTTTAAAATTTAAACCGGCCGTGTTGACCAAATTGGTGCAAGGGGCACCTCTGCAAGTGGATTTATCTGCTAACTTCTTGTTCAATGAAAAGTTTATTGGAGGGGTTGCTTACAGATGGGATGCCGCTTTTAGTGGCCTAGTAGGGTTTCAGGTTTCCGAACAATTCTTGTTGGGACTGGCTTATGATCGAGAAATTACCGCCCTTGGTGGTACTACCTTTAATGACGGTTCTTTTGAACTGGTACTTCGATATGACTTCATTAGTGCCATAGGCAACCTAAAATCGCCTCGTTTCTTCTAAAAAATCACATTAATACAATAGGATTTTTATTCCCTTCTTCCCTTATAGGTTTCTTTAAAGGTCCTATTTTTGGGGTATGGAAGAGAACGTGATTTTAGTAGATGATCAAAACAACCAAATTGGGTTGATGCCCAAGATGGAAGCGCACGAAAAAGCGGTTTTGCACCGTGCTTTTTCTGTTTTTATCATGAACGATAAAGGGGAAACTATGTTGCAGCAAAGGGCTGCGGACAAATACCACTCTCCCTTGTTATGGACCAATACCTGCTGCAGCCACCAACGGGACGGCGAAAGTAATATTGAGGCCGGAAAACGCCGCTTAATGGAAGAAATGGGATTTGCCGTAGAATTGAAGGAATTGTTTTCCTTTATCTACAAAGCCCCTTTTGATAATGGGTTAACGGAGCACGAGTACGATCATGTGCTTATGGGCCATTATGGGAATGCACCTGCAATAAACCCAGAAGAAGTGGCAGATTGGAAATGGATGAGACCGGAAGCGATCCAGTTGGATATCCAAAACAATCCGGAAAGCTATACGGCATGGTTTAAGATTATCTTTGAAAAGTTCTATGAACATTTGATGCAACATCTAAGCAAATGAAAGTAAAAGTCAGTAGAAAGGCCCATTTTAATGCTGCCCATCGATTGTACAACAAAGATTGGAGTTTTGAAAAAAACGATGCTGTTTTTGGAAAATGCAACAATCCAAAATTCCATGGACACAATTACGACCTTATTGTTAGCGTTACCGGGGAAATAGACCCAGAAACCGGCTATGTAATGGATATGAAGGTGTTAAAAGACCTGATCAAAGAGGAAGTGGAAGAAGCTTTTGATCATAAGAACCTAAATATGGATGTTGCGGAGTTTGCCGAATTAAACCCTACCGCAGAAAATATTGCCGTGGTTATTTGGAACAAGCTACGGCCACATATTAATACAGCCAACGAAATTGAGGTGGTATTATATGAAACGCCTAGAAATTTCGTTACCTATTCAGGATAAAAAACCAACGACCCATGCAACTATACCCATTAAAATTCGACCCTATTTTAAAGGAACGCCTATGGGGCGGCACTAAACTTAAAGAGGTTTTAGGAAAGGAGATCACCACGGACATTACTGGGGAAAGTTGGGAATTGTCCGGAGTACCCGGGGACATTTCCTTGGTTTCCAACGGTCCTTTAAAAGGTGCTTCCTTGCAAGAATTGATCAACAACCATGGCGAGCAGCTCTTAGGTAAATCCGTTGTGGACCGTTTTGGACAGGAATTTCCTATACTGATAAAGTTCATAGACGCCAAACAAGACCTTTCCATACAGTTGCATCCTAATGATGCCTTGGCCAAAGAGCGCCATAATTCCTTTGGGAAAACAGAGATGTGGTATATTATGGACGCTGATCCAGGAGCAAAGCTTATTGTAGGTTTTAAAAAGGATGTAGAAAGGGAAGAATATAAAAAGAGTCTAGAAGCGGATACCCTCTTGGATTTGCTCAATTATGAGGAAGTGGATGAAGGGGATACCTTTTTTATAAACACAGGAAAAATACATGCCATAGGGGCAGGGGTATTACTGGCTGAGATCCAGCAAACCTCGGATGTTACCTATCGGGTTTTTGATTTTAATAGAAGGGATAAGAACGGGAACCTTAGGGAACTCCATACGGAAATGGCCTTAGATGCTATTGATTATACTAAAAAGGAAGATTTTAAGGTAGCCTATAAAGATGCTAAGAACGTATGCAATACTATGGTGGACTGCCCTTATTTTAAAACCAATTCCTTGAATTTGGATACGGACTTGGAACAAGATATCTCCCAAAGGGATTCCTTTACTATTTTTATGTGCGTCAAAGGTGAAGCCGTCATAGAAGATGAAGTTGGTAAAGTGACCCTTAAAAAAGGAGAGACCGCTTTGGTGCCAGCAAGCAGTACCTCAGTAAAGATAACCACAGACCATGCAAGGCTGTTGGAAGTAACTATTTAACACTAAAAGAAGGAATTATGGCAAGTATTCGTGATTTAAAGAAAGACATCAATTTTGTTTTTGGCGATGTTATAGAAGCGGTATATCAATGGGAGTCTGCCACGGGTAATACCAACTCTAAGGAGGGTATGGAAATTATTGAAAGTGCCATTTCCAGTTTTGATACGCTGATGGACAAAGTCAACCTAAAAGAAATTTCTGGGAGCAAAAAAGAACATTTTAAAGGTGTTCGCAATGAACTGGAGAAGGAAGCTACGGCCTTAATTGAAAAATTTAACGCTTTAGCTGCCTAGGCAATTCCGTTTAGTTAGTTTTCGCTAAATACGCCTTTAGGGTTTTACCGTACTTGGAATTGGCAACTTCTGGACTAAGGGCCTTGCTAATGGAATCCAAATACTTCGGATTGGCATCCGAAGCTTCCGTGAGCGCCATATAAGGCGATACCGGGGAATCCGGATTGGTCAAGGCAAAGTTCAATACATACAGGTACCTTCTTAAGGAATTCTTGTTCGCCAGTTTTTGTACGGAATCCAATTGTAATGAATCCAAGGGGTTTTCCTGTCGTATCATAGCTTGTACATATTCCAAATCCTTGGTATTGAACCTAGATAGAATATCCCGACATTCTTGAAAGGTTTCTTGGGATTTGGAACCTGTTATTTCCGCCTTGCTATCAAAAGTGTTCCATGCCGTATTGATGGTAATATCCCCTTTTTCCCCAAAAAAGATGATACGATCGTTGATGTCATTATTATCCGCCTTTTCCAAATAGAGGTAGAACACTTCTGGGCTTTCTATATCATGTTCAAACTTAAAATCACCATTTCCTTTAATAACAACGGAATCTATGGTGGTCAAGGAAGAATCCTTAATGTGTTGTAAAAAGAGGGTGCCTTTCTTTAAGCCATCAATGGTCCCGGATACATGCATCGCATTTTCGGATTTCTTTTCACATCCAATCAAAAGTACTGCTACCAAAAAAAGACTTAAAATGTATTTCATGTTTATTTTTTGAGCGGCAAATATCATAAAAAAGGTTTGTATTTGCTCCATAATGAAGTGTTTAATATTGTCCAAGCTTGGTTCCAATTCTTAAGTTTCTTTTTCCTAAATGTCCGGTAATCCCATTCCAAACAGAGTATTACACTTTTGATGCTACTTCCATAAGTAAAGCGCAAAGGTAAGCCCCGCCTGTACCTACTACGTAACCAAATACGGCCAAAAGAATCCCTACGGAAGTCAGGGAAGGGTGAAATTCCGCTGCCACTACCGGGGCCGAGGCCGCACCACCAACGTTGGCCTGACTGCCAACGGCAAGGAAAAAGAAGGGTGCTTTTATCAATTTGGCGACCAACAAAAGCAAAAGGGCATGTATAACGATCCAAACAAGACCTATGGCTATGAGCCCTGGATTTTCAAAGATGGCCCCCAAATCCATTTTCATCCCAATTGTCGCTACTAAGATATAAATGAAGACCGAGCCAATTTTACTGGCTCCGGCACCTTCGTAGTTTTTGGCTTTGGTAAAGGAAAGCCCAATGCCAATGGCCGTCGCAAAAACCACCATCCATAAAAATTTGGAACCTAATGAGGAAAGTACCTTTTCTTTATTGCGGATGACCTCAAAGGTATTTTCCAAAAACTCCGCAAAATGATGTCCTAAAAAATGGGCCAGACCAACCCCTGCAAAGGCGTAAAAAAGCAACAGCATAAAGTCATGTAACGAAGTTACCCGAGCAATTTTTGCCGTGTGTGCGGCAACTTTTTCTTTTAGAGCTTCAATGGAAGAGGTATCCGCTTTTAACCAAGCGTCTATTTTTTTTGTTTTGCCCACGCCAAGTAAGATGATGGCCATCCAAAGGTTGGCCACTACAATGTCTACTAGGACCATACCTCCATATTTTTCTTGGTTGAATTCAAAAACCTCCAGCATGGCCGCTTGATTGGCACCTCCACCGATCCAACTTCCTGCAATGGTCGCCAATCCGCGCCAGACGGCATCCGGTCCTACGCCACCAACGGTTTCCGGCGAAAAGAAGGAGACTAGTAAGATGGCCAAGGGTCCGCCAATGATAATCCCTGCGGTCCCCGTTAAAAACATGATCAACGCCTTGGAGCCTAAGTTGGCAATGGCTTTTAAATCAATACTTAAGGTCATTAAAATCAAGGCCGCAGGCAATAGATAACGACTTGCGATGTAATAGGTTTGCGAATGTGTTTCACTTACCAAGCCTACACTTGCCAAAATAGAGGGCAATAAATAACACATCAATACGGTAGGTACAATGGCATAAAACTTTTTCCAAAAACCGGTCTTTATGGAAGAGGTGTAAAAAACAAAACCTAAGCAGAGTGCCAGAAGACCAAAAATAACAGTGTCTTGGGTAAGGGGTAGTTGATTCATTTGACGTTTTGGTATACTGTCAAATATAGGAAAATGAATTGGCTAAATATTGAGCCAATAGGTCAACTTTAAATTGATGGACCTAAACCGAGGTTCGAACATATTTACGGCGTAGTTGTCATTATACACGATAAATAAATCGGAAAGCGGGGCAAACCGCCATTGCAACCTGGAGTTGATGCCCAGATTGTCCCTTTGGTTGCTGTATTGGACCAGTGTGGACCAGAACACGGATTTGCTGAACGTCAATTGGAATCTTGGACTGACCAACCATAAATCTGCACTGGGAAAAGGGTTAGGGAGGCTAATTCTGTCGTACCGAACATCAAGGCTTATTAGGGCTTTGGGCTGTAATCGTAGCGTAGTACGTCCTCTGATGGAAAAACGGTTTCCGTTAAAAAAACTCCCTATACTACTCTCACCGTCAAATGCAAAAACTTTTGCCCTGTTGGATTGGTATCCAATGGATGCCCTATTAAAATAATAGCCCTGATTCCCTGGAAGCTCCAGGGCCCCTTCCGTGCTAGTGGGATCAAAGGAATCCGTAAGGAAAATAAAACTGTTGGAAAAGCCCGCACGATATTCCGATAGATTTTTAAGGTTCACCCTGTAAAACAAAGCAAGGGTTTGGTCCGTTTTTTGAAAATCCAACCCCGGCCTCCAGACAAATTCCGGGAAAAACTCAATCTCATGGTTATTTATCGGTCCCTTTTCCGGCCAGAACGTTCGATTAATTGAACTTACTACTTTAACGATATCCTTTCGGCGAATAAAGCCCAGATCGGAAGTATAATCCTCATCCACAAAAACGGCATCTGCAAAAACGGTCCAATACCTAGAGTTTCTGCCCAAGTTGGCCCCCAAAGAATAGTTGCCTTCATCATCATCGGGTTGAAAGGATTTGTGTGCGAAAAACTTACCGTTCCATGTATTGTCCGCACTTGCTAAATTATAATCTACCCCTACCACACGGTTGTACCGCTCTTCTGGTGTTGTAAATTCAGAATCCCCAAAAGTTTGTCTATTGATAAAAAAGGCACTGATGTTAGATCGGGAAAAAACTTTTTGTTGCAAAGCAACCATCATGTTGTTGTTGGAGGCAATCTCTTGGGACTCGTCCTCCCCGGTCTGGATATTCAAAAACCCCAAACGCAGGGTTTCATTTAGTTTTCCACTTAACCTAAGACCCCCTATAATATCATTCTCAACAGAATTTCCCTCCGTATCCGTGGCAATACCTATTCTTCTTGAAAAAAACGGATTGGAATCACGTCTGCCCCCAAAATTTCCAAAAAGGTCGTTGTTGTCCACAAAAAACTGCCTTCTTTCAGGCAACGATATTTCAAAACGGGTGAGGTTGGTAAAAATGTTGTCCACTTCTACATTGGAAAAATCAGGATTTAAGGTAATATCCAAATTCATGGCATTACCGATCGATATTTTAGCATCACCGCCCACTTTAATATTTGTATTAGAGACGTCATTTTCAAAATCCTTATCCGCCAGGGCATTAACAAAAGGGATCAATGCAATGGGCGTTCTGGATTTACCCAAAGGTTTTTCAAAGACCATATCGCCCATAAAGGCCAAACTAAAAATGGATTGGTTTTGTGGAACAGGATGCCAAACACTGTTCTCATTGTTCTGTTGGTCAAACCGATAACTTTGAAAACGCCATTTGGTTTCGCCCTCGGAAAATTTAAAAGAGGTCAACGGAATGGCCATTTCCGCAGTGTAATAGTTTTTGTAACGTTTGGCATCTCCCCGCCATTTTACGTCCCAAGAGGTGGTAAACCCACCAAGATTTCCACCACCGCCAGAGATTAGCGCTTCTCGCCGCACGCCAAATGGGTTGATTCCAAAAAGGAAGGCGTTGTTCCCATCATTAAACGTATCGAACAACAGGCTTATGTTATCGTTACCACCGGCCCTAAAATCCCTTTGTAAGGATGGAATAACCCAATCATCGCCCTTTCCGTAGACTTTAAGGGCAATAAATAAGGTCTTCTCATTGGTGAACATGCGTATTTCCGTTTGGTATTCCGCTTTAACATCATCCGAGGGAAAGTATTGTTGAAAAGGTCCTACCAATTCCGTTTTTTCCCAAACAGCTTCATCCAGAACACCATCAGGTACAATGGTGGTATTCATGTGTTTTACGTTAAAAGAAGGGGTTTGTTGCTGGGAACAAAGAGGAGCTATAAAAAAAACAAGCGCCAAAGAGCACAAGAATTTGGTCATTTCCATTGGTATTACAGCAGCAAAAATACGTCTAGGACGCGTTAAAAAAATGTAAAAGGGCCTACTCTTTTTTGTTCTCCCCTTTTTTAGGTTCGCGTTTGGCTTCCCTTAACGTTTTCATCAACATCCATTCTATTTGTCCGTTGGTGCTTCGAAACTCGTCCGCAGCCCATTTTTCTATGGCTTTGAACATTTCTTCATTGATTCGCAACGCAAAGGCCTTTTTCTTACTCATGGGATTGTATGAATTGCGTTAACGACAGCACCAGTGCACTAGATAAGGGATAGGAGACATCCGTATAGGATTCTTGATTCTCTTTGAGGGTCTTAACCGTTTTTAAAACATGGTTCATTTGTGGGATTACCTCTATATGGGCCTTTGGATTGGCATCCTTTAAGGCGTTTGCGTCTTCAACGGTTACCTGCGTATCACTTTCACCTTGCAAAATAAGGATGGGAATTTCTAAGGTCTTTAACGTTTCCACCGGATCGATAAGCATCCATTCTTTTACAAACTTCTGGTTTTGCGGGGCAAAAAGCTGGATTAAGAACGGATTTACCTCAAGTATGGTATCCGTTTTTTTAAGTTCTATAATGTGGTCGGTCGCAATTTTACCGAGTGCTTCGTTTTGTTGTGTTAATTGACGAATCAAGGTCTGGTCAATGGATTCCCCAGGACCGGCTAACGAACTATAACTTGCAACGCCTTTAGCATTAAGCATGGCAATAAGCGAGCCTTGACTATGTCCTATAAGATGTACGGAGTTGAAACGGACATCCTTTTTAAAGTGTTCAATAGCGATATTGACATCGGTAACCAAATCATAAAAAGAAGTATTCTTTAGGTGGGGAAAGTTGATAGGATTACTGGTGCGTTTGTCAAATCTATAAAACGCGATCCCTTTATTGTTTAGACTGTCCGCAAGGAGTTTAATATAATTCGCCTTTACCAAAGCACCTTGGTTGCCATTGCGGTCAACGTTTCCCGATCCATGCACAAATATGGCCAAAGGCAGTTTTTTATCGGTTTTAGGATAGCTTAAGGTACCCGGTAATTCAATGGCATCGTTAACCAATTGAATTTCCTCTTCTTGGATTTCTTGTGCTGTTATCCATGCGAAGGAACATAGAAAAAGTAATAGGGATATTCTCATCTGTTTTTATCTCTTTCAAGGACTATAGTGGCTGAATTTTCGTAAATAAAAACGACACGCCATCCTTGTTTAGCATATTCGTTAAGCGTATCCTCTAAACGTTCATTGTTGCGGGTAAGCCCCATTTTCCATGATACTACTTTATATTCCTTCATTGTTTTTCTTTTTAAAATAGCGATTGATAACAGCTTGCATATCCTTTGGCCGTTGCGTTCCTATAAGCAACTTCTTCCCATTCTTAAATTGGATTTGAATGCCTTGGTTGCCTTTTATGTTAAAGGCTTTTCCGCCGGAAACACCAAACTTATACCCCCAACCCCCGTATTCAGTTAGGGGTCTATAGGTTCTTGTATAACATTTTTCCATGTCTTTCCATGGTATGCTTTTAAATCTTGTATGAAAGGGAAAAAAGCGATAATGAATTCCGTGGTCATTGATTTTGGTATGTAGTTGGAAAATATAGATGATTCCAAAACTTGCAATAAGCAGTAGGCTTACCAATAGTTGCCCGCCAACATCGTCCGGGCCTACTTTGTCTACCCCAACACCTAAAACCCACCAATTATACCAAAAATAAAGCAGCATGGCCAGTAACCCTAAGTTGATCAGTTGTACCCACCATTGGTTGAAGCGCTGCTTTTCTGCTAACTCCCTCATTGTCTTAATGATTTAAAGTCCCTGTATTGACGATTGGTGATACATCCTTATCCGAACAAAGTACGACCATAAGATTGCTTACCATGGCCGCTTTACGTTCCTCGTCCAAATCTACGATACCTTGCTTTCCAAGTTCTGCCAAGGCCATTTCTACCATACTTACTGCACCTTCTACAATTTTATGGCGTGCAGCCACAATTGCCGTTGCTTGTTGTCTTTTGAGCATCGCATTGGCGATTTCCTGTGCGTAGGCAAGATAACCGATCCGTGCTTCCAGAACCTCAATTCCCGCCATTTGTAGTCGGTCTTGGATTTCTTTTTCCAAAGCTTCACTTACTTCGTTTACACTGGACCGCAGGGTAATGTCTTCTGCAATGCCTTCGTCGGCAAAATTATCATAAGGGTACATGCTGGCCAGTTTTCGAACGGCGGCATCGGTCTGCACGCGTACAAAGTTTTTGTAATCATCAACATCAAAAGCGGCTTTATACGTATCCGTTACGCGCCATACCAATATGGTACTGATCATTATCGGATTTCCTAATTTATCGTTCACCTTAAGCCGTTCACTATCAAAGTTACTGGCCCGTAAAGAAATTTTCTTCTTGGAGTAGAACGGGTTTACCCAAAAAAGGCCGTTCTTTTTGATGGTACCCACATATTTTCCAAAAAGTAACAATACCCTAGAACTGTTGGGGTTGACCAGGACAAGACCAAAAGAGGCAAAGATCCCAAGGAGTGTTATAAGGGAAAGCACAACCATTTTAGTACTGATAGCAAGTGCAATGCCACCAAAGAATAGTAGCAGACAAACAAAGAGCATAAAGTAACCGTTGATTGGGGTAGTTGATTTTTCTTGCGACATGGTGTAATTATTTAATGATATTAAAATGATATCATAAATATATTAAAAAAAATTGAATGTACAAATTGGCCGTTTACTAATAACATCATTGGATATCCTATATAAAACCTTTTAAGTTTGTTATTTTTGCCCAAAGTTTTAGCGATGCGGATACTGGTATTTTTTGTTTTATTTGGAATGGCAACGGCGCAGGCCAATTGTATTTGGGGAAAAACCGGTCATAGGGTAACAGGACATATTGCAGAAAAACATTTGACCAAAAAAGCGCGAAAAGCCATTTCAAAGCTATTGGACGGCCATAGTTTGGCTTTTGCCTCTACCTATGCGGATGAAATAAAATCCGATAGGAAGTATAGCAGTTTTACGCCTTGGCATTATGTGAACTATCCGTTGGATATGCAGTATAAAGATGCCAAGAAAAGTAGTCTGGGGGATCTTGTTACCGCTATAGAAAAATGCAAACAAGTACTGAGCGATGCTAAAAGCACCCGCGCTGATAAAGTATTTTATTTGAATTTTCTGATTCATATCATCGGTGATTTACACCAACCCCTTCATACCGGTAGGGAAGTGGATCGCGGCGGTAATGACATTCAAGTGCAATGGTTTGGTCAAGGGAGCAATCTCCACACAGTCTGGGATTCCAAGATTATTGAGTCCTACAAAATGACCTACTATGAGCTTGCTGATGAATTGGACCGCAGTACCACCAAAAAGGAAAAAAAGAAAATCCAACAGGGCAGTGTAATCGATTGGTTGGAAGAATCCCATGTTTTGGCCAAGGAAATTTATGGCTCCGTAGAAGTAGGGGAAGGTTTAGGATATCGTTATACGTATAAGTACAACCCGGTAGTATTCAAACGTCTTAAAGAAGGCGGGTTTCGATTGGCAAAAGTGCTCAACGACATCTTTTCTTAGTTAACGTCAGTTGGACGCAAGTTTTGAATAGTTCAGACTTAAATGCTAGAATATATGTGTTAAGTCAAGTTGAGCGCAGCCGAGAAGTCTTTGAATATTGTCTTTTCTAAGAAGGTTTCGACTGCGCTCAACCTGACATTTTAGTTAAGATAGTAATTGTTAGTTACTTAAAATGAGAGTTATATCGAACTCACGTTAGTTAGGTGGGTTTGGCCTAATTAAAATGGTGGTTTTTATAGCTTCTCGATTACGCCCTTAGGGATACTGCCAATATTCTTTGCCCCTTATATACGGAATAGGTAGTTTTTATCTCGAACC
>CALEYA010000003.1 GCA_937926215.1 uncultured Croceitalea sp.
AGCATCACGGCATTTTCAATAAAAGTGGCCTCGGTCATGGGTAACTTTAAAGCGGTTCCTAGGCAGGCACATTGTATTTTATTTTTCTGAAGTAGTGCCCGGATGACCCCTACCGTGGTTATTCCCAATACGACTATCGTAAGGATGAGTGCCAAGCTAATATGACTTCTGGTTAAGAACAACAAACCCAATGCCAACTCCAAAAACGGATATACCCAACCGTAAACGGGCATGGCTTTTGCCAAGGGATCATACATTTGAAAACTTTGGCAAAATCCTTTGAGATCCAAAAATTTAAAAAAACTGAATACGATATAAAACAGCCCCATAAAATCGAGCATCGCGTTTTCTGAGCTCCAGCGATTATAATTTAACAAGACAACCGCGGCAATCAAATACCCGAAAATTAAGAACAATGGCCATAATTGCCTCCATTTGGAAGTCTCTTTGGCCGCTGTCCCTATTTGTGGATCTGTTCCTTTCCCATGGGAAACCTTAGGCACGTTTAGCAAATACTTGTTGGGCAATGCCTTTTGGATCTCTCGTGCATCGATGCCCTCTTTTGATGCGATGCTCACCGCTGCATTTTCCAAATCGACATGGACGTCGGTTATCGAATCTATTTCCAACAATGCCTTCTGCACGGAGGCAACACAACCCATACAGGTCATTCCCGATATACTATAGGTTTGTTTCATTGCTTTTTTCTTGCAGACCATATAGTACCAACTCCCCTGACCTGTAATTAATGACATGCAATACCTTGTCTTTAATGATCAAATCCGTCGCTTTCGCTATCCCTTGCTTTAATTCTTGTTTAAGCGTTCCATCATGATTAAAGACCAACACCCTTTTGTTTTCAAAATCCGTAACAAGCACTTCATCTTTTGAGACAAACAAACCCGTGGCGGCATTCATTTTCTGGTCCTGCCCCATCATTTTTACGAACTTCCCTTTCTTATCAAATGCTTGAATGCGGTTATTATAGGCATCCGCTACCCAAATTAAGGAATCGGTGATTTGCACATCGGTAGGATAATAGAATTCCCCCTTCTTTTTTCCTTCCTTACCAAAAGCAATCCAGTCTTTTCCATCATCAAAGAGAATGCGGTTGTTATAGAAATCGGCAATGGCCAATTCCGCATCAAAATATGCAATGGAAGCAGGCGCATCCAAACTATCTTTAACGCCCACCCAAAACGGTGTCAATTTAAACCCATTACTTTGGTTTTTATCTTCGGCAATATTGGAGACCCGATCATTACCATATTCCGCCAAAAATAAGTACCGGTCATCCGCATCAATATGCATTGGCCGATCTAAACTATCTATGGATTTCAGAATTTCCCCCTGGCCGTTGATTTGCACCAATCTATTATGATCACCATCGGACAACCAGAGTTCATTGCCCTTAGCTGCAATACCAATAGGGTTTATTCCATCTAACTTAACCGTTTTTTGATAGGTCCACTCTAGCTGTTTTTCTTCTTTCTTACAAGAAGTAAGTACTAGAAAAGTCGCGAGTAAAATATAAGGATACTTCATAATGCTATTGTTCTAAACGTTCATACTGGCAGCACTTGGGCAGCTTATTATAGACCTTCTCTTTTGCCCTATGGCCATTGGTGTCATGGCCGCTATTGGCTACAGACTGTTCTATTTTTTCAATAGACACCATACTTGGGTCAAAACTCAAGGAGAGTAATTTGGAATCTTCGCTCCAACTGGCCGCACCTACCCCATTGAGGCGTTTTGCGGCGTTTTCTATCCGCGCCCTGCACTGTTCACAATTCCCTGCCACATGCACTTCTTTACTTATCAAATTTTTGGGGTCTAGGGCAGATTTACCATCTTCAGAACTTTCTACAGTCCCATTGGCACGTACAATCTTAGAGGTTATAGGCGTGTAGCCCGCTTTTTCTACCTGCTGTGTTACGGCCTCCAAAGTCAATGCTTTTTCCGCGGGATAATCAAAACTAAAATCACCGGTCTCAATATCAATCTTGACATTTTTTATCCCCCTAAATTCCTTGAACTTCTTTTCCAGCCCGTAAGCACAGAAAGGACAACCCAAACCATCTACTTGCACCATAAAGACATCCATGGCTTTCTTTTGGGCAAACCCGCTAAAGGAACCCACTACACCTAATAATAGGAATACTACTGTTATTTTTTTCATCTTTTTCTTTTTTAAAATGTATATCGTGTGCCTAAAAACAGGCTATAATTAAGTCTTCTTCCTTGGGCCACATCGTTGACCAATGGTAACTGAATCGCAAAATCGAAAGTGATGTTCTTACCTGCGTATTGAATTCCTTGCGCATAAAGCAGTTGGTACCAATCACGCTCCACCACCCAAGAATTGGTATACTCAAAATACAGGTTGAGTTGTTTGTTTGGATATTGCGGTTTAAGCAACGGAAGTCCAAAACCCAATTTATACCTTAACTCATCTAAAGTACCATTGGGCATCCAGTTATAGCCTATCTCATTGGAGATGCCATACTTTAGGGTTTCATAACCCGCCACTATGCCATAGTACCCGGCGTAGTTGCCGGTACTTAGGTCAATTAGGTCCAAATCCCGGCCTGTGGGTAAGGTCTGTACCGTTTTTGCCACGACCCGAAAGGTTTTTCCCGTGGCGTCCTTGCGAAAGAACTGGTATTTACCCAGCAATTTAATGTCCGCCAGATCTCCGCCACTTTCCCCATTTTCAAAGTTAAAACCAATATAAGGTAAGTGCACGGCGACCAAGGAATTGGAGGTTGGCAAATAGTGCAACATTAGGGGAACATAGGTAAACGTTCCCCGCCGGGTCTTGCGTATTTCCGTTAAGGTCTTTGTTGTAAAGCTTTTGCCTCCCAACATTATGGGTTTATCGGCCGTAATTGGAGGGCCTTGGGCAGATACGAACAACCCGCTTGCCAAAAGCAAAACACCGATTAAAAAGTTATTTTTCATTAGTAAACTGATTTAAAATTAAAGCCAAAAATGCCTTGGTCGTTTTGCAGACCAAAGGAACTAGGTTCAATTTTAAATCAAATTAGAAAAGTCTCGTAAAGTAGATGTAACCCCCGGTAATCTTCTGGAGGTGGACGGTACGACTGCCAAAGCGATTCGCTTTGCCTATATACTATGGGACTTTCGAAATGCTCTGTTGGCGGTGCTGTTGCAGCCAAGGGTTGCAAGTCTACTAAATCCAGCTGTAGTTTTAACTCCTTCTGTCCTTTTACAAAAACGGTAAGATCATCACAACAATGGTTCTCCAGGGTATCATCGCCCAGTAGGTCCATGGCCATATCCATACCACAAGATTCCGCTTTGGAGAAAAAAGCAACATCCATAGTACGCCCCATACATAGGTGCATGTCTACCGTCCACGTTAATGTGGAGAGTAAGAGGAGCCCGCTCATGGATACTGCTACTATCTTATGGAAAATGGTTTTCACAAGGCAAAAATACGAAATCTTGTTTTCTTTGCTATTTTCATCTAAATCCTTAACCAAAATTTATGACGATTGCCATTGTAAGATTTACCGTTTTGTTCGACTTTTACCGGAAAATCGGGAGTTAAACCTGATCGTCGTTAGGGATTTCCTTACGACAGTTTCTTTTTTAATGTATATCCATGTTTTCAGTTTTAAAGACCCAGGTCGAAGCCATAATCCAAGACGCCTCTTTGGATTCCACAGAAAAAATGCAGTCCATTTGTGATACCCTACAAAAAGAGGTAAAGCATTACGATTGGGTTGGTTTTTATTTTAAAAACGGCGATAAGCGTGAGCTTAAACTCGGCCCTTATACTGGGGAGCCTACGGACCATACCATTATTCCCTTTGGCAAAGGCATTTGCGGTCAAGTGGCAGAAAGCAATCAAAATTTTGTGGTTCCGGACGTACAGTCGCAGGACAATTATATAGCCTGTAGTATTACCGTAAAATCTGAAATTGTGATACCCTTATTCAAAAACGGGGAAAATATTGGGCAAATAGACATCGATTCCAACACCCCAGACCCCTTTACAGCAGAAGATGAACGGTTTTTGGAATACGTAAATGGGCAAGTAGCCCAAATTCTTTAAAACTTCTCGTTTTTGTTGATAACCCACTGCGAATACTGCTATCAAAAAAAGTAAATTTGATGCTTAATTTTTTTTCGGAAAAAAGCATCATGGGCAGCACAAAAAAAGCAACCTCAGCACTTATCTCGGTTTTTCATAAAGATGGCCTTGAACCTATTGTACGAAAGTTCAATGAACTTGGGATTACCATCTATTCCACGGGGGGAACAGAGAAATTCATTAAGGACCTCGGTATCCAAGTCGTAGCGGTAGAAGATGTCACTAGCTATCCTTCCATTTTGGGCGGGCGTGTAAAAACGTTACATCCAAAGGTGTTTGGAGGGATTTTAAACCGACAGGACAACAATAGCGATGTGGCCCAAATGGAGGAGTTTGAAATTCCGCAATTGGATATCGTGATCGTGGATTTGTATCCATTTGAAAAAACCGTAGCCAGTGGTGCATCGGAACAAGATATTATTGAAAAAATCGATATTGGCGGTATTTCCCTCATCCGAGCCGCAGCCAAGAATTACAAGGACGTCCTTTGCGTTTCTTCCATGGAAGACTATTCGGATCTATTGGAGGTTATTTCTGCCAATAATGGGGAAACCACTCTGGAAGACCGGAAGCGTTTTGCAGCAAAGGCCTTCAATGTCTCATCGCACTATGACACGGCCATTTTTAACTATTTCAACCAAAATGATGATGAGACCGTTCTAAAGATCAGTGAACAAAAAGGGCAAATCTTGCGTTATGGGGAAAACCCGCATCAAAAAGGTTATTTCTTTGGGGATTTTGATGCCATGTTCACCAAACTGCACGGAAAAGCGTTATCCTATAACAATTTATTGGATGTTGATGCCGCCGTTAATCTTATTGGGGAGTTTAAGGACGATGCGCCCACTTTTGCCATTTTAAAACACAACAATGCATGTGGCCTGGCCACCCGGGATACCATAAAACACGCTTATGTAGATGCTTTGGCCGGTGACCCCGTTTCTGCTTTTGGGGGTATCTTGATCGCCAATACCGAAATTGATGCGCCAACAGCAACGGAAATCCATCAGCTTTTTTGCGAAGTGGTCATAGCCCCCAGCTATTCCGATGAGGCCTTGGAAATCTTAAAGGGCAAAAAGAATCGGATCATCTTGATCCAAAATCCGATACCCTTACCCGATACTTTGGTGCGTACTTGTTTAAACGGTGTTTTGGTACAAGACAAGGATTTTAGAACGGATACTGCCCAAGATTTAACCCAGGCAACGGAATCCAACCCTAGCGCTACGGAACTGGAAGATTTGATTTTTGCCTCCAAACTGTGCAAACATACCAAAAGCAACACCATCGTTTTAGCCAAGAACAAGCAATTATGCGCCTCTGGAACCGGACAAACTTCTAGGGTAGATGCCTTAAACCAAGCTATCCACAAAGCCGGAACCTTTAATTTTGACTTAAATGGTGCCGTAATGGCCAGCGATGCCTTCTTTCCGTTCCCCGACTGTGTGGAAATAGCGGGTAAAGCGGGCATCACCAGTGTTATCCAACCCGGTGGTTCCATAAAGGACCAATTGAGCATTGATTATTGCAATGCCAACGGGATAGCCATGGTAATGACGGGAACACGCCATTTCAAACATTAATTTCATACTTTTGCCGATAAAATTTACCGTTAATCAGTAAAACAAACATTGTTTATGGGATTCTTTGATTTCATGACCGAGGAAATAGCAATTGACCTTGGTACGGCAAACACCCTAATTATCCATTTGGATAAAGTTGTTGTTGATAGCCCATCCATAGTAGCCCGAGATAGGGTTTCCGGTAAAATTATTGCTGTAGGCAAGGAGGCCAACATGATGCAGGGAAAGACCCATGAGAATATTAAAACCATTCGACCCCTAAAAGACGGGGTAATTGCGGATTTTGATGCCTCGGAAAAGATGATCAATATGTTCATCAAAAACATTCCTGCCTTAAAGAAAAAATGGTTTCCACCGGCCTTGCGAATGGTTATTTGTATCCCCTCAGGAATTACGGAGGTAGAGATGCGGGCGGTTCGTGAATCCGCGGAGCGTGTAAACGGCAAGGAAGTCTATCTTATCCATGAACCCATGGCGGCCGCTATTGGTATTGGTTTGGACATTATGCAGCCCAAAGGGAATATGATCGTAGATATCGGTGGTGGTACTACGGAAATTGCCGTAATTGCCTTGGGAGGTATCGTTTGCGATAAATCGGTCAAGATTGCGGGTGATGTATTTACCAATGACATTATTTATTACATGCGCACCCAACATAACCTTTATGTTGGTGAAACTACGGCCGAGGCCATTAAAATAGAAATAGGGTCGGCTACGGAAGACCTACAAACGCCTCCGGACGATAAATCCATCCAAGGGCGTGACCTGCTCACGGGTAAGCCAAAACAGGTCAATGTATCCTATAGGGAAATTGCGAAAGCCTTGGACAAAAGTATTTTGCGGGTGGAGGATGCGGTTATGGAAACCCTGTCCCAAACGCCACCAGAGCTTGCGGCCGATATTTACAATACGGGAATTTATTTAGCGGGTGGTGGCTCTATGTTAAGGGGCTTGGATAAACGCTTATCCCAAAAAACGGACTTACCGGTTTACATTGCCGAAGACCCATTACGCGCCGTTGTTCGTGGAACGGGTATCGCCTTAAAGAATTTAGAGCGCTATAAGAACATACTGATCAAATAGCTAACCAATGGCTTGCACCCAAAGCCCAACAATAAAATTGAATGCAACGAATTATCAATTTTATCTTACGCTATAGAACCACGTTTCTATATGGGTTTTTGTTGTTCATTTCCCTTGTTTTTACCATTAGATCACATTCCTTTCACCAATCGAAATATTTCAATTCCTCCCGATGGTTATCCGGATCCATCTACAATACCACAACTGGGATTACCTCTTATTTCAATTTAAACGAGGAAAACAAACGACTGGCAGATGAAAATGAAAAGCTTCGGTCTTTGTTGTTCAATCAAGCAGAAGACACGCTGGCAGCCCAATATCCCCGAACGGATTTTGATGTCATCCAAGCAAAGATTACCAAAAACAGCTATGCTTCCCCCCGTAATTATATTACCATCAATAAAGGGTCAAAAGATGGCTTGGCGCAGGATATGGGCGTCATTACCACCAAAGGAATTTTAGGCATCGTAGAAAACACCTCCAGCAACTATGCCACCGTTCAAAGCATTCTAAACACCAAGTCCAACATCAACGCTAAAATAAAGCATACCAACTATTTTGGTTCTTTGATATGGGACGCCAATAGATACGATGTAGTACAATTGATAGATATTCCTAGATTGGTACCTGTTACGGTTGGGGATACGATCGTTACGGGTGCAATGTCCAGTATATTTCCAGAAAACATCCCTATTGGCGTAATCAGAAAATACGGTCTAAACGAGGCGCAAAGCTTTTATAACATTGATATCCAACTTTTTAATGACATGGCCAATTTAAAACAGATCTATGTCATAAAAAACCGCAACAGGCCGGAACTATTGGAATTGGAAAAAAGGACAGCAGATGCTCAGTAATCCTATCATTCTTAATGCTTTTCGTTTTATCCTGCTAGTGTTGGCGCAGGTACTCCTGTTCAACCATCTAAACTTTTTGAATTTTATCAACCCCTTGGTCTACGTTTTGTTTTTCTATTGGTACCCCATACGGGAAAATAGGGCCGCGTTCTTATTGATAGGTTTTTTGCTGGGATTGGTCATCGACCTCTTTTCAGATACGCTTGCCCTACACACGGTGGCCTGCGTGACCCTAGCCTATGTTAGGCCCATTATCATGCGTTTTTGTTTTGGGGCCAATTTTGATTTTCAAAATTTTACCTTTAAAAACTCCACACGTGTACAGCGCATGACCTTTTTGCTGTTGCTCATTATCGTGCAGCACACGCTATACTATTCCTTAGAAATCCTAAGCCTGTCCCATTTTGTTTTAATCCTAAAAAAAATACTTTTCACCAGTATATTGACGTTTGTTATTTGTGTATTGTTGAGTTCACTTTTTGCGATTGAAAATGAATAGCTTAACTTAAGGTCCCTTAGGAATCAAGATGAAAAAAATATTGCTTTCTTCCATTATTGTAATCGTCGGTATCGTATTTATAGGAAGGCTTTCGTATTTACAAATATTCAGCTTTTCACCCAATCAAATTTTAGAGGATCCGGCAATTAAAGCGGTGTACGATTATCCGGAAAGAGGCTATATCTACGATCGCAACGGGGAACTTTTGGTGGGCAACCAACCCGCCTATGATGTCATGGTCATTCCACGGGATACCAAGACTTTGGACACGCTAGAATTCTGTGGTCTTTTAGGCATCACCAAGGAACGGTTCATCAAACAGATGAAACGGGCAGAGCGCTATTCCACCCGACTGCCTTACGTATTGGTCCCACAATTGGCCAAGGAAGATTATGCAAGGCTTCAGGAGAAAATGCGCAAGTACAAGGGCTACTATATCCAAAAAAGGTCCCTAAGGGATTATTTAACCAATAGTGCGGCCAATGTTTTGGGCTATATCAGTGAAGTCAATGAGAACGATTTACTCAACAATCCGTACTACAGGGCTGGGGAACTGCGTGGCAGGACCGGAATTGAAAAACAATATGAGGATATGCTACGCGGAAGAAAAGGTGTAAAGTATATTCAAAAAGACCGATTCAACCGGGACATTGGACCCTACAAAGACGGCAAGCTTGATACGCTCCCAAAATTAGGCAAGGAACTGCACATTACCATTGACAAAAGCTTGCAAGAATATGGAGAACGCCTTATGGTAGGAAAAAGGGGTGGTATTGTGGTCATTGAACCATCTTCCGGGGAAATCTTGACCATGATTTCCGGGCCTACGTATGACCCATCGCTGTTGGTGGGCAGGGAACGCTCCAAAAACTACACAAAACTGCATTACGATAGTATCTCAAAACCTACTTGGGACCGTTCTATCTTAGCAGAGCCGTCACCTGGATCTCCCTTTAAGACGCTCAATGCCTTGGCCGCTTTACAAGAAGGGGTGATAGATACCGATACCAAATTTCGCTGTTACAATGGTTTTTATGTGGGCAAGAATAAAAAAGGATGCCATTGCGGCGGGGGCGTTCGCGACTTAAATTCCGGTATTTCCAGTTCGTGCAACGCCTACTTTGCCGGCACCTTTAGAAAGATTTACGGCAAATACAACACCACGGATGAAGGCATGGGGGTTTGGGAAAAGCATATGAAGAGTTTTGGGCTGGGCAACTATTTAGGTACCGATATGCCAACAGGAAGACCGGGACGTATTCCAAACAAAAAATTCTATGACAAGTGGTATGGTGCGGGAAGGTGGTATTCCCCAACGATTATTTCAAATGCCATTGGACAGGGTGAGGTTGCGGCTACGCCGATCCAATTGGCCAATATGACGGCTGCAATAGCAAACCGAGGATTTTATTACACCCCCCACGTCATCAAACAAATTGGTGACCAAAGCAGTATTGATGTCAAATACACCCAGCGTAACTACACCACCATAGACAGAAAGCATTTTGAACCTGTCGTAGAGGCCATGGCCAATGTGTACCGATACGGCACCGCCAGTAGGTTGAAAATACCAGGTATTGAAATTGCCGGCAAGACAGGAACGGTAGAAAACTTTACCCGAATAGATGGGGAACGCGTCCAACTTACGGACCACTCGGTTTTTGTGGCCTTTGCCCCCATCGAAAACCCTAAAATAGCCATAGCCGTTTACATTGAAAATGGGTATTACGGATCTCGATACGCAGGCCATATCGTATCCTTATTAATCGAAAAGTACTTAAAAGGTGAAATTAGCAGAAAAGACCTAGAAAAGCGTATGCTGAACAAAACCTTGGAACACGAGTATGCCAAACCTTATAGTGGCGAGCCCTTTCAGATAAACGAATATGTCTGGTAAAAGCACGCTTAAAAGGCTTGATTGGCTCACTATTCTACTTTATGTCATTTTAGTAGCTTTCGGTTGGGTCAATATCTATAGCACCACGCTAACCGAAGAGGCACATTCTATTTTTGATTTCTCTACCCGCTATGGAAAACAGTTGTTTTTCATTGGGGTTTCCTTGGTCGGTGCAGTAATCATACTTTCTTTGGAATCCAATTTTTTTGAACGGTTTTCCAGTGTCTTTTATATTGTCTGCATCGTCCTTTTAATAGGGCTTTTTCTTTTTGGAAAGACCATCGCAGGGGCCACTTCTTGGTACGACCTGGGGTTTTTTAACCTGCAACCATCCGAATTTGCCAAACTAGCAACGGCACTGGCTATGGCCAAATATTTAAGCGATATACAAACGGATATCAGAAAGGGCAAAGACCAACTGTACGCTATTCTAATTATTCTTATTCCCGTTATCCTTATCGTACCACAACCGGACCCAGGTAGTGCCCTTATTTATTTTTCCTTGTTTTTTGTTCTCTTTCGTGAAGGCTTATCGTTAAAGTATTTAGGCTTTGCCTTCGTCCTTATCCTCCTTTTTATAAGCACTTTAAAATTTGGGGTGGTCTGGGTCTGTATTGGCCTTGGCATCCTTACTTCCTTATTCTTTTTCTTTAAAAAAGACAGCTACAAAATAGCCAAGCTACCGCTCATCCTGTTTTTGGTATTTAGCATACTGATATCCTTATCCGTAAACTTTGTTTTCAACGAGGTTTTTGAGCAACGCCATAGGGACAGGTTTAGTCTTTGGTTAAGTTTGGAAAAGGACCCCGTAAAGTTGGAAAAAATAAAAAAGACCATAGGTTATAACACCTATCAGGCGGAAAAGGCCATAGAATCCGGCGGATTTCTAGGAAAGGGATTTTTGGAAGGTACCCGTACCAAAGGTGATTTTGTACCTGAACAGCATACCGATTATATTTTTAGTTCCGTAGGAGAAGAATGGGGGTTTGTGGGCACGGCCTTCATCATCATCATCTTTACTATTTTCTTTTTACGGCTAGTTCAACTAGCAGAACGTCAAAAGCGCGATTTTAGCCGAATGTATGGCTATGGTATCATCTCTATATTGCTGGTCCATTACTTTGTAAACGTAGGTATGGTCATTGGGTTATTACCAACCGTTGGCATTCCCTTACCTTTCTTTAGTTACGGTGGTTCCGGATTGATTTTCTTTACGGCGATGCTCTTTGTATTTCTTAAACTGGATTCCTCTAGGTTAAAGGAACTCTAAAAGGCCCATCCATTTTTTAGGGGCCTGCTTTCTATAGCTTGCTGCCAATCTTTGGGCATTTTATGAAAGAAATCTATTCCTGTCTTTTTCTCCAATACATCAATAGGGACCAAAAATTCCTGCAAGGGTCGATTACTTTCTTGATGCGGAAAGAGGAAGGCCAAAAGCTTCATATCATCGCCCTTTCCCCTAAAAACAATTTTATAGAATGCCCGGGGTACGGCCACGTCTTCCTCACCAATCCCTTGCAGCCCTTTCTGTAGGACCCCGCCCGTAATCACATGGATATCCCCATACTTCTTACACCACTGCCGCACTTGCATTTCCAGACGGTTCCAGATACCGGCATTAAAATCGTTTTTTTGTGGGCTAATATTGCTCGTATAGAAGGTCTCATTATAGGCTTGTTTGGAAAACCTGCGGTCCCCTGCAGGGCATAAGTGACCACGGTCATAGCCTGAACCTTTGTAGTTCCTCCAATCTGCGGACTTTGAACGCACCTTTGGATCTTCAATAAAATAAGGACGCTTGCGGTCGTCATAGGTCAAGTGTTCCTTTCTTAGTACATAAGCCACCCATTCCGCTTGTTCATGCGGCTCGCTATAGGACAGCATAAAATGTTGGTGTGAAGCTATGGCATCGCGTGTTGAACTAGGCAAAAAATTAGTTGCGAAGGTGGTAGCCGATGTATTCCCGTCCGTTTCCGAATAAGTCGCCGGGGTATAGAAATTCTCGAACACCCAAAAACCGATTACGCATAAAAGCAATAGCGTGGTATAAATAATCCTATTTTTGCGCATGGGAAAGTAGTGTTTTCAACTTGTGCAATTTAAGTCAGATTTCCTGAATTTGGCCTTTAATGCCCATTCAATAAGCAATACCCCATTAATTTTGATGTTTTTCTTTTTTGATGAAACCGATGGAAACGGATATCATACGTGCTAGGGATTATTTGAATGAGGGGCAATTGGTGGCCATTCCCACCGAGACCGTCTATGGCCTTGCTGCCAACGCTACTAGCACCAAAGCGGTACAACGGATTTACAAAGCCAAAGGAAGGCCAAGTACCAATCCGCTTATTCTACATTTTTCAAGTTTAGCCGCCATACGACCATATACTAAAGAAATCCCGGAGGAAGTAGAAGTATTGGCAAAGGCCTTTTGGCCCGGTCCCCTGACCCTATTATTACCAAAATCAGGATTGGTTCCGGACATCGTAACCGCGGGATTACCGAGAGTTGCGGTGCGGATCCCCAACCACCCTAAGACCTTGACACTTTTACGACAGTTGGATTTTCCCATAGCGGCACCAAGTGCCAATCCATCAGGGTATATTAGCCCAACGACCGCTGCTCACGTAAAACAACAATTGGGAGATAAAGTGGCCTTTGTTCTGGATGGCGGTCCGTGTGCCCGAGGCTTGGAATCGACTATTTTGGGATGGAACGAAGACGGTTATCCCACCATGTATAGAAAAGGGGTCATTACCGCAGAAGCTATTGAAAACGTACTGCATCGACTACCTGAAAACCATAAATCCAAAACGGTGGAAGCACCCGGGATGCTTTCCTCCCATTACGCACCGCATACCTTGACCGTTTTGGCTACGGATGTTACAATGGCGATTAACGAACAGCAGGGGAAACGCATAGGGCTTATCAGTTTTGAAAAGCAATACCAAAATAGCCTTCATGGCATTCAAAAAGAAATGGTATTGTCCAAGGATGGATCTTTGGAGGAAGTAGCCCAAAAACTGTATGCTGCCATGCACACCATGGACGATGGGGAATTGGATGTTATCATTATAGAAAAAGTCCCGGAAACCGGTATAGGCAAGGCTATCAACGACCGTATCCAACGATCTACGCAGTAAAACCCGCTACAGTAAACTCAAAAAAAAAGCCACGAATTTCTCGTGGCTTCTAACTTTACTGTATTCTTTCCTAGCCTTTTACTCCCGCTAGTCCGGTAGTATTATGCTTGATGGAATTCAATTTTAAATCCCGTAATACGTTAATCGCTTCTTCAATATAAACATCCTTGGCCAGGTCATTATGCCATCGGTCCCTTTTCTCCCGCAATACAGGATCTTGGGTGAATAGCTCCTGCTCATATTTCAAGGATTCAAAAGTCAATTGGGAATCATAATCCCTTAACTGCTTAAAATAATTGGACCGATCCTTATTCTTCTCTTGCGTAGACTTGTAATTCTCATAGTTAAGGGATACGACCGTTTCATCTTGCTGATCCCGCAACCATTTGGCATTTTCCTCGATCAATTTAATCTGGGGATTGCCTGCCATACGTTCCGTACTTCTCTTAATAGTTTCCTCGTAATCAATACTCCCGTTCCAAACCTCATAATCCGCAGGGGTAATCTTATCCCATGCCAATGGGTTTTCTTGGTCGCGCTCGCCTAAATCAATATAGCTATAGCGGTCCGGCACTACAATATCACTTTTTACACCCTCTAATTGCGTAGAACCTCCATTTATACGATAAAACTTTTGGGTCGTTAACTTAATCGCACCCAAATCTCCATGCTCGTTACTACGTACAATATTATCCAAAGGAATAACATTCTGTACCGTTCCTTTTCCAAAGGTTTGTTTACTACCGATAACCACGGCCCTTTTATAATCCTGCATTGCGGCAGCCAATATTTCCGAGGCCGATGCGGATAACTCGTTGACCAAGATAACCAATGGGCCATCCCATTGGATACGCTCGTCCTTATCTTCATGGATTTCTTTTCCCTGACCGGAAGAGCGCACTTGCACTACAGGTCCGGACTTGATAAACAGTCCTGCCATTTCCACAACGGTTTTTAAAGATCCGCCGCCATTGTCCCTTAGATCCAAAATAAGACCTTCCGCACCTGCCTGTTTTAAACGGTCTACCTCTTTGGCAACATCCGTAGCGGCATTACGTTCCGTATAATCGTCAAAATCCACGTAGAATTTAGGAAGGTTAATCAAACCATATTTATAATCATCTTTAATGACCGTGGCAGATTTTGCGTAGGATTCCTCCAATTCTACCACATCCCTAGTAATGGATACGACATCTGTAGTACCATCTACTTTTCTGACCGTAAGATTTACTATGGTCCCTTTTGGTCCTTTTATCAACTTAATAGCATCATCCAGGCGCATGCCTACAATATTGATAGGCTCTTCCCCTTCTTGACCAACTTTTAAAATCTCGTCACCTACTTCCAAACTTTTATCACGCCAAACCGGTCCGCCAGAAATAATCTCAACAATTTTAGCCCCTTCGGGCTTCTTTTGCAGTCTAGCACCGATACCTTCAAACTTACCACTCATGCTAATGTCAAATTTGTCCTTTTCGTCCGGTGCAAAATAAAAAGTGTGGGGATCAAACTCGTCTACAATGGTGTTGATATACTGCACAAACCAGTCTTTTCTTTCTAAATCGGCAACAAAATCAAAGAATTCGTCCAAGGTGTTTTTGGTCGTTTTCCTAGCCTCGGCCTCTACTTCGGCAAGAGTCATATCGCGCAGTTCAATATCCGCATCGCTCAATTCTACCTCAACATCGGCACTTGCAAGTTCTTCACCCTTAACACCGTCACCACCAGCCATGGTCATGGCCTTCTTACGTATTTTAACCTTGCCGTCATACACGCCTAAAGCGTTATATTTCAGCTGTTTTCTCCAGCGTTCTTTTAATTGTTTTTTGTTGGATGCGTAGGCTTCGTCTTTATAATCGATACTGATGTTCTCTTCCTTGGTATAATCAAAAGGGGTTTCCAAAACATCGGAATAAATAAGCTTGGCCTCATCCATTCTTTTGATCAAACGCTGGTATACCAGATTAAAGAAGGAAATGTCCGTATTTTTTATTTGGTCGTCCAATTGGTACTTGAACTTCTCAAATTCTTTGATGTCGCTTTCCAAAAAGTATCTTTTGGTGGGATCTAAAATATCCAGGAAATCCTCATATACGTTGGCAGAAAACTTATCATTAATATCTTTTGGCTCATAATGCCCACGTTCCAAAACATAGGTGATAAGGTCCAAAAGTAGTTTGTCCTTATCATCGGATTCAAAAGATTTGTTGGTAAAACTGCAAGAGGCAACAGCAAGTAGGATAACTAAAAGGCCCAATACAAAATTCTTCTTCATAATATGGTTTTTGGGACTGGAAAAATATTTTCAACAGGGAACCTTTGTCCCCAACAGTCTGCTTAGCTTAAGATATCAATTCCCTAAGATACTGAAAAAATCATGCCACAAATAGGCGGCCGATTTAATTTTTTGTTAAACGCTAACGACAGCGCATCGTTATGAAAAACGTATTTTTACCATATTAATTATATAAAATGCAAAAACCTCTTATCCTAGTCACAAATGATGATGGAATTACCGCGCCAGGCCTACGCTCCCTTATTCATTTTTTAAAGGATATAGGGGAAGTTGTGGTCGTTGCGCCGGATAGTCCACAATCCGGTATGGGGCATGCCATTACCATCAATAGCACCCTGTATTCCAAAAAGGTAGTGATCGATAAGGAAAAAGGGGCTCCCAACGAGTTTAGCTGTAGCGGTACGCCTGCAGATTGTGTAAAATTGGGGCTGCAAGAACTTTTGGACCGAAAACCTGCTATTGTAGTAAGTGGTATCAACCATGGGTCCAACGCCTCTATCAACGTTATTTATTCCGGTACCATGAGTGCTGCCATTGAAGCAGGTATAGAAGGAATTCCCGCTATTGGTTTTTCACTATGCGATTATGGTTGGAACGCTAATTTTGAAGCTTGTAAAAAGGTGGTCCAGCGTATTGTAAGTGAGGCTTTGGCCAACGGCATTCCAAAGGGAACGGTACTTAACGTAAACATTCCAAAAACCGATGGTGGTGAACCTAAGGGTATTCGAGTCTGCAGGCAAGCCAGGGCCAATTGGAAAGAAGCTTTTGATAAAAGGACCAGCCCCATGGGTAAGGAATACTATTGGTTAACCGGGGAATTTGAATTATTGGACAAGGGGGAAGATACCGACATCCATGCACTGAACAGTGGTTACGTCTCCATTGTACCTACACAATTTGACCTTACGGCCCACCATACCATTCAAGAAGTAACTAATTGGAATTTAAATGAATAACACCAAAAAGGAAGTAATCATAGGATTTTTAGTAGGTATCATTGCCAATACCATAGGGACATTACTTTACATTGTGCTATTTTCAGATTTGGGAATCATAGCTACCTTTAAAGCCGCAATTGCACAAGAACATATCGGGAGCCTTTTGGCATTAGGGGCCATTTTAAACTTGATCGCTTTTTTTGGTTTTCTTAAGTTGAAAAGGGATTTTAGGGCACGGGGCGTTATGATCGCGACCCTGCTTACCGCTCTGGTCATTCTGTATTATAAGGTGTTCTAGCATGAAATACTATATCATTGCCGGCGAAGCTTCTGGGGACCTACACGGTTCCAATTTAATCAAAGCACTTAAAAAGGAGGACAAAGATGCCGACATTAGGTGTTGGGGTGGTGATTTAATGGAAACTGCCGGTGGGGAACTCGCCAAACACTATAAGAGCATGGCTTTTATGGGATTTTTGGAAGTACTAAAGAACCTACCCGCCATTTTTTCCAACATTTCCTTTTGCAAAGCCGATATCCAAAAATTTCATCCGGATGTGCTGATTTTTATCGATTTCTCGGGATTCAACCTTAGGATTGCCAAATGGGCCAAAGCGCAAGGCTATCGTACCAATTACTATATTTCCCCTCAGGTTTGGGCATCTAGGGCAGGGCGGATCAAAAAAATAAAACGGGATATTCACCATATGTACGTCATTCTTCCCTTTGAAAAGGCTTTTTACGCCAAATACGGTATGCAAGTCGACTTTGTTGGCCATCCGCTTATGGATGCCATTGACAATGCCTCGCATACCAAAGCGGAAGATTTTAGGGAACGGCACCAACTAGATCCTTCAAAACCTATAGTTGCCCTATTGCCGGGAAGTCGAAAACAGGAGGTACAAAAAATGCTATCCATCATGCTCTCCATTCCCGCCCAGTTTGCAAAATATCAGTTTGTAATTGCTGGGGCCCCTAGTTTGGACCGGGAATTTTACGGCCCTTTTCTTAAGGAGACAAGCGTAGGTTTTGTAAACAACCAGACCTATTCCCTTCTCAAGCACTCGCATGCCGCTTTGGTCACCAGTGGCACCGCTACACTGGAAACGGCCCTTTTTAAGGTTCCGCAAGTGGTCTGTTATAAAGGCAATTGGGTGTCTTACCAAATTGCAAAACGCATCATAACCTTAAAGTTCATATCCCTGGTCAACCTTATTATGGACAAAGAAGTGGTAAAGGAATTGATACAATCAGATTTGACACCCAAAAACCTGGCTGTAGAATTCCAAAAAATAGCGCAAGGCGACAAACGTGAACAGGTCTTAAAAGATTATGACGAATTGGCCCTAAAATTGGGTGGAATCGGCGCTAGTGAAAAAGCCGCTAAGCTGATTGTAGAAAATTTGTAATTTTAGGTCCCAAGAAAAAGCCGCATTCTTGGATGTTTAAAAAATCATTAGTTTTTGTTGTTATTATCCTGCTTTCTGGTTGTATTGCCAAAAAGAAAACTACCTATAGTAAATCCAGAACGGTTACGGTAAATGCCTCCGACCCTAAAAAACGAAAAAATAAAAAGAGCAAAAGGGAGGCAACTAAGAATTCCGCGGCGGACAATGTGGTTAACAGTGCACTCCAGTTCACCGGAGTCAAATACCGTTATGGCGGAACCAACAAAAAAGGCATGGACTGCTCTGGTCTTATTTACGTGGCCTTACAGGAAAACGATATCCTTTTCCCCAGGGTTTCCCATCAAATGGCCGATGAAGGCAAACGCATTCGATTGAACGAAGTGCAGAAAGGGGACCTCTTGTTTTTTAAAACACGTAAAAAAGGCAAGAATATCAATCATGTGGGATTGATCGTTGCCATAGATGGGGATGAAGTCAAGTTTATCCATTCTACCACATCACGGGGTGTTATCGTTTCTTCCATGCGGGAAGGCTATTGGAACGCCGCTTTTGTAAAAGCAACCCGAATCCTGTAATGCCGTTTTTCCAACTAGCATCGGTCAAATTATCCCTGTGGTTGATTCTTGGTATTGTTTTAGGCTATTATTTTGAGCCTTCGGCCATCTTTATGGGCAGTTTACTTGCTGCTTTCTTCATCGGTTTGTTTCTTGTTTATCGATTTAACATCAAGACCAAAGGGCCGTTATTCGGCATCACAAGCGCAGGCACAACCGTAGTTTTGGGGATCTTTATCGTAGTACTATCAAACCCCAAAAACCAATCCAACCATTATATACACGTTCAGCCTAATACGGAAGCTACCTATAGCTTGCGTATTACCAAAGTGCTAAAACCTACCGCATTTTCGCAACCTTATATCGCCCATATCCAACAGCTGGATTCCCAAAATGTATCCGGTCTAGTCTTGGTACGCATGCCAAAGGATACCAGTATGTCTTCTATTGCGATAGATAATGTCCTCATAGGCTACGGGAAATTGGAAGAAATTCCTGCACCTTTAAATCCGCATCAATTTGACTATAGGGATTACATGAAAAAGCAAGGGGTATACCATCAACTTTTTCTGGACCATCAAAGCTATAGTATTGCCAAAAGTGATTCCAAAAGCCTAAAAGGCATCGCCTCTGCTTTTAGGGACCATTGTATTAAAAAACTAAAGGAATATCCTTTTGGTAAAGAGGAACTGGGCGTTCTGGAAGCTATTTTATTGGGGCAACGCAATGACCTTTCTAGCACTACATACGATACGTATAAAGATGCAGGTGCCGTTCATATTTTGGCCGTTTCCGGATTGCACGTGGGAATCGTATTGCTTATCCTTCAATTTTTATTGGCACCCTTAAAGCGATGGAAAAAAGGACAGCATGTCCAACTTTTCTTGATTTTAGTATTGCTTTGGGGTTTTGCTTTTATTGCGGGACTCTCGCCCTCCATTGTTAGGGCGGTAACCATGTTTTCTTTTGTTGCCTATGCGATGTACTTAAAACGCCCAACCAATCCGTTCAATAGTATTGCGCTATCCTTGTTCTTCCTATTGCTTGTAAAACCTTTATACCTTTTTCAGGTAGGTTTTCAGCTGAGCTATGCGGCGGTCTTTGCCATTGTATGGCTATATCCCAAATTACAAGGGTTGTGGAATCCCCAAAATTTCTTCCTCAGGAAAACGTGGCAATTATTGGCCGTAAGCTTCACCGCACAACTAGGTGTATTGCCTATAAGTCTTTTTTATTTTCATCAATTTCCAGGTCTTTTCTTTATTTCCAACCTTGCTATTGTTCCGTTTTTAGGAATTGTTTTGGGCATAGGCATCTTGGTAATCCTGCTGGCACTTGGTGGCGTATTACCCCTTTTCCTTGTCATGGGGTACAACACTGCAATTTCTTGGATGAACCAAATTGTGGCTTGGGTAGCCGAACAAGAGTCCTTTTTATTTAAGGATGTTTCTTTTGATGGCATCCAACTCCTTTTAAGCTATATCTTAATCCTTAGTCTGGTCTTCGCTTGTAGCAAACCGAAGTTTAATCGGATATCTTGGGCCATGCTATCCGTAATCCTATTGCAAGGGTATGCCATTTTGCAGTTAAGGCATGTCAACGACAAGGAACAACTTATCATCACCCATCAAACCGCAAATAGTGTTCTTTTACATCAGGCCGGAAGCCAACTAAAGGTGTTCCATAAAAATGACAAGGGTTTGGAGTACCTGCTTCCCAATTTTAAGGTTGCCGAGCGTATCGACTCCGTTTCATTTAAG
>CALEYA010000004.1 GCA_937926215.1 uncultured Croceitalea sp.
CCATTGGTGCCGCCCTCATAACTGGACTCGTCCAAATTTAAAAGTACGGTGACATCTGGGTTTAGGTTTTTGTAGTTGTACCACTCGTCGCTGCGGGTCCAAGAATTGGGCAAGTGTTTTGTAGACGCATGGTCTTTTACAACTCGCTGTACGTTGGCCTTCCTTACATTGGGGTCGTTGGGATGGCTCGCAAAATAGCCGCCTACCAATTTGCCGTACCAAGCCCAGTCATATTCCGTATCTGCAGCGGCATGGACACCCAAGTAGCTGCCCCCGGCCTTAATGTAGTTTTCAAAAGCCTGTTGTTCCTCATCATCCAAAACATCGCCGGTAGTACTCATAAAGACCACCAAACTGTAGTTCTTCAAGTTGCGTTCCGTAAAATCTTCTGAGCTCTCCGTTCGGATAACGATAAAATTATTCTCACGACCCAATTCCCGCAACACCTTAACGCCTGCCGTGATGCTATTATGCCGATAGCCTTCGGTTTTAGTGAAGACCAGGACAAAATCCGGACGTTTTTTTACGGGTGTTGGGTCTTCTTGTGCGGTTGCGGTCAAGGAAAAACAGAAAAATGCGATTACGATTGATTTGATGAATTTCATGGGTGGTTTGCTTTAGGATGATGAAGTTAAATATTTTTTGGGCGTAGTGCCATATTTCTTTTTAAAGGAAGCGATAAAATGACTGGAAGTACTATAGCCCACTTTTAGGCCTACTTCGTTGACATTGTGTTTTCCGGTTTCGAGCATTTTTCTGGCGTATTCCATCTTATAATCGAACAAAAATCCAAAAACGGAATCTCCGTAAATCTGCTTAAAGCCTTCCTTAAGCTTTTTGAGGCTCAACCCAATTTCGGCGGAAAGTTCTGCCAAAGTAGGTGGTTCCGCCATTCTGGCGATCATAATCTCCTTGGCCTGTTTTATGCGCCTAACGTTGTCCTCATCTGCCAGAAAGGGGCATTGCTCCAAATCGGCATCTTCCGTCTTATTAAAGTATAACGATAGCAATTCGTATACCTTGCCTTTTACATAGAGGTTTTTTATGGAAGGATGCAGGTTATACCCCATTAGCTGGCTCAGCACAACGGCCATCGCCGGGGTAAGCACCTCTTGGGAGTAGTATTTTTTATCGTTGGTGCCTTCCGTTAAGAACGGAATGTAATCCGCTTCCGCAGAAAAAAGGGAATGGAACTTTCTAATGGTCATTACAATGGACAACAACCAAGAATCCGGTTCCAAAGCTGCATTTAAAGGCAAACTTTTTTGGGTATTGAACAGTAATAGGGAATTTTCCTCGGAAACATCCAAACCATAATTCCCTTGGTTGAATATAAACTTGGCCTTTCCCTTCAATGAAAAATGGAATTGGATGTAGGTACTATCAATATCCCGTTGTACGTGCTTGATAGAAGACGTATCGTTTTGGATCTTAAGCACATAGAAGCCTGGTTCTATTAAAATCTCCTCATAGGAACCTGTGGCGTTATTTTTATCGGTAATTTCTGATTTCATGCCCTAAAAATACTATTTAGAATTACTCTAAACAATCTTTTTGGTATTTTATTTTTTCAATGAATACAGCAGCTAAGGAGAATTTTAAGCAACTATGGGCCAAATGGCCGCCCAAATGCTATTTATAGTTCCGCTAGCGTTATTTTTTATGTTTGGGTCCCTTTATTTTTGTGGCGCTGCACTAGGATATGAAGCATTACCATCTTTCCAAACATAGTTCGTTCTACGCCGTAGGCCTAAGCTATAAAAAAGCGGACGCTGCCGTACGTGGCAAGTTCAGTTTGGATGTACCCAAAATAGACGCCATTACCTTGGCGGCCAAAGAAGCGGGTATTGAAGGGCTTTTGGCGATCTCTACCTGCAACCGCACCGAGCTTTTTGGTTTTGCACAACATCCATTTCAATTGATACAATTGCTTTGCGGACATACCCAAGGAACCGTGGAGGAATTTCAAGAAGTGGCCTACGTGTATAAAAACCATGAGGCCATTAGCCACCTATTTCTTGTTGGCACCGGTCTGGATAGTCAAATCTTGGGCGATTTTGAAATCATCAGCCAAATTAAACAGAGTTTCTATCGGTCTAAAAAACATGGCATGTCCAATCCTTTTTTGGAACGCTTGTGCAATTCGGTGATACAGGCCAGCAAACGCATCAAAAACGAAACGGAAATATCCACAGGGGCAACCTCCGTTGCTTTTGCATCGGTAAAATATATCTTGAATACCGTTCCTGATATCTCGGAAAAAAACATCCTGCTCTTTGGAACGGGAAAGATTGGGCGAAACACCTGTGAGAACCTAGTAAAACATACCAGCAACTCCCAAATTACCCTAATCAACCGCACCAAAGAAAAAGCGGAAGCTATTGCGGGCAAGTTTGAACTATTGGTCAAGGATTATGGCGATCTGCAGACCGAAATACGCAAGACCGATGTTTTGGTGGTGGCCACCGGCGCACAATTACCCACCATTTCAAAAGCGCTCATCCATTCCAAAAAGCCTTTGCTAATTTTAGACCTATCGGTCCCTAAAAATGTGGATGACGATGTCCTAGGGTTGGACAATGTCCATCTGGTACACTTGGACCAACTCTCCCAAATTACGGACGAGACCTTGGTCAAAAGAAAAGCATACGTACCCAAGGCCAAGGCAATCATTAATGACGTAAAAGGCGATTTTATGAAATGGCTGGAAACCCGCAAATTTGCACCGGTAATCAATGCCCTCAAACAAAAGTTGATGACCATTAAAGAGGAAGAACTGGACTTCCAATCTAAAAAACTATCCGATTTTAACGAGGAGCAAGCCGCTATCGTATCGGAACGTATTATCCAAAAAATCACCAAACAGTTCGCCAACCACCTAAAAAAGACGGAAACGGACACCGATGACAGTTTGGCCTTGATCCAGGAGGTTTTTCAATTAGAAATCCATTCCAAATGAGCAAGGTTATCAGAATTGGCACCCGGGACAGCGAACTTGCACTTTGGCAAGCGACCACGGTACAAAACCAACTGGAAGCTATTGGGCATAGCACCACCTTGGTTCCCGTAAAATCCGACGGCGATCTTAAATTGGACCAGCCGCTCTATGAACTTGGCATTACAGGAATATTCACCAAGACTTTGGACGTTGCCTTGTTAAAAGGCGATATTGATATTGCGGTGCATTCCATGAAAGACGTGCCTACCCAACTGCCCAAAGGCGTGGTAAACGCGGCCGTATTGGAACGAGCGGTATCTGAGGATATCTTAGTGCATAAAGGAACGGATTTCCTGACCGGAAAAGGCATCCTTGCAACCGGCAGTTTACGCAGAAAGGCGCAATGGCTTGCTAAATATCCCGATCATACGGTGGTGGATCTTAGGGGCAACGTGAATTCCCGACTCATAAAATTGATTGAAAACGACTGGAACGGGGCCATTTTTGCAAAGGCAGGATTGGAACGGATAAAACTGTTGCCCAAAGATGCCGTTGTTTTGGATTGGATGGTACCCGCACCGGCACAAGGTGCTATGTTGGTCGTTACTTTGGAAAGCAATACGGCGGTGTTGGACGCCCTTGCCCCCTTAAACCATAGCGAAACCGCTATTACCACCCAAATAGAACGGGAGTTTTTACGCACCTTAGAGGGCGGTTGTACGGCTCCCATTGGCGCATTGGCAGAAATAAAAGACCAAAAGGTTTATTTTAAAGGGTGTTTGCATGCCCTGGACGGAAGTACCGCCGTAACCATAGAAAAAGAACGTTCAATCTCAAAATATGAAGGTTTTGGAAAAAGCTGTGCTTATGAGGTTTTGGAAAAAGGAGGGCAGCAATTGTTAGAAGAGATAAAAAATGAGCTCAACAATTCTGTCCACTAAAATCTTGACCCCACCCCAACAGGAATTGCTGCTGAATGCCGGATTGGGTTTTGTGCATTACAATGCCATTAGCACCAAGTGCTTGGAATTTGAAATGGAGCTTAATTTGGATGTTTACCTGTTCACCAGTAAAAATGCCGTTATGTGTTTCCTAAAGCGATACCCTGGTGACGGACACGGACAAAAGGTTTTTTGCGTAGGCGAAAAAACGGCGCAATTACTCACGGAAAAGGGGTTTACAGTAATCGCTTTTGCGGAAAATGCCCAAAAATTGGCCAATATTATCAGTAAAGCATACCGTGCCTATTCCTTCCTTTTCTTCTCCGGAAGTCTAAGAAGGGATGAACTACCGAAAAGTCTAAAAGAAAATAACATTCGGTATAAAGAAGTGGTGGTGTATGAAACCCTTTTGAACATCAAGAAGTTTGAACGGACTTTTGATGGGGTACTCTTCTTCAGTCCCAGTGGGGTACAAAGTTTTAGTGTGCAAAACGACTTGAAACACCTATGGGGGTTTTGTATTGGTGAAACTACCGCCGCCGAAGCAAAAAAGTATACGAACCAAATCACTATTGCCAATAAACCAACAGTTGAAAACGTGCTGGTGCAGGCAATTAAACATTTTAGAAGTAATGATTAAGAACGATTTATTCTTAAGGGCCCTTAAAGGGGAAACGGTAGATAGGCCACCGGTCTGGATGATGCGCCAAGCAGGGCGTTATTTGCCCGAATTCCAAGAAATAAAAATCAAATACGATTTTTTTACCCGCTGCCAAACCCCGGAACTCGCATCAGAAATTACGGTACAGCCCATTAGAAGGTACGGTATGGACGCCGCCATTTTGTTCAGCGATATTTTGGTCATTCCGCAAGCCATGAACATTGATGTGGAGATGAAACCCAATTTTGGTCCCTATTTGCCCAATCCTATCCGTACAGCCAAAGATTTGGACAGGGTTATCGTACCGGATGTTCAGGACACTTTGGGTTACGTAATGGATGCCATACACATGACCAAGGAAAAACTCAAGGATGAGATTCCCTTAATAGGCTTTGCGGGCTCCCCATGGACCATTCTGTGTTATTGCGTGCAGGGGCAGGGCAGTAAAAACTTTGACCTGGCCAAAGCGTTTTGTTTTACCCAACCCAAAGCGGCACATGAGCTCTTGCAAAAAATTACGGATACCACCATCGCCTATCTCAAAGCAAAGGTCAAAGCGGGAGTTAACGCCGTTCAGGTTTTTGATTCCTGGGGCGGCATGTTATCCCCAACGGATTATCAAGAATTTTCCTTTCAATATATCCAACAGATCGTAGACGCCCTAAAAGAGGAAATTCCGGTTATCGTATTTGGAAAAGGCTGCTGGTTTGCCCTGGGCGAAATGGCAAAATCCGGTGCTGCGGCCCTTGGGGTGGATTGGACCTGTTCTGCCCGAAACGCACGTTATTTAAGTGGTGGAAAAATAACCTTACAGGGGAATTTTGACCCTTCCAGACTGTTGTCCCCTCCATCTGAAATCAAGAAAATGGTCCATCAGATGATCAATGAATTTGGTAAAGACCAATACATTGTCAACTTGGGCCATGGTATATTGCCAAATATCCCCTTGGAAAATGCAGGGGCCTTTGTAGAGGCAGTAAAAGAATACAAGCAATACTGATGTTTTAATACCTTCGGCCTATGGAAATCCATTTTGACCAATACAGTTTGGCTCCTATCCATGAAAAAGATGCTTGGCGGCTGTGCGATTTTGTGGTTTCTAACGAAGAACGGCTAAAACCCTATTTTCCGCTTACGCTAAAGTCCAACCTAACCCCAACCTTAGCGGAACTATTTGTGGCAACCAAAGTAAAACAGTTTGACAGGGAAGAAGAATACCTTTTCACCCTAAAGGAAAATACCAATCGGACTATAATTGGTTTATTATATCTAAAAGAGCTTTCTAAAGTAGCTGGACAGGGAGAACTTGCCTATTGTATTGGCTATCCCTATGAAGGAAAAGGCATTACTTCTGCCCTAGTTTCCAAAATTTGCGACTGGGCCTTTGGGGAATTGCAGTTGCATACCCTTCAAATTATTGCGCATAAAACCAATCTAGCCAGCACTCGTATTGCTAAAAAGAATGGGTTTGACCATCAGCGGACCTTGCTAAAATCCCATCAGAAATATGACGGCCAGTTTGTGGACATGGAATTGTATGAACGGTACAACCCAAAATTGAAAAAATAATATGTTACTGAGCACTTTAAAGCACCTGCGCTTTTCCGCTTTATGGCAGCTAATGAACCTGTGCATGCGACATCTTCGTTTTTTATACCCCACTTATGTGGCTACGCGACAATGCATGGACATCGCCACTACCCATTTTGAGAGGAAACACTATCAAAACGGACCTGCAAACGCTTTTAGGCATGCCATTTGGAACTATCTAATCGCCAAAAAATGCACCGATAAGTCTAAAAATTTGAAGCAGGTGCTCTTTTGGACCAAAGCCATTACGGATTGGCATGAAATAGCCTTTGCCAACAGGCATTTGGCAAAACAGATGGACTTGCACAACAATGCCGTAGGCAGAAACGTATTTCTAGAAAAGCCTACCCAATCTTTGGAAAGTGTAGTAGTCTATTTTTTGGAACTTACATCACGATCAATACTCATAAATTCAGATAGCGACTTAACGCAATATCAATTAAGTTTGGTACACCTAACGGACGACTAATGCAAATGAAAGACCGGTTTTACAACTATATCGTGCAACTGCAGGATACCATTACCAAAGCACTGGAAGAAGTGGATGGCACCGCTACCTTTAAGGAAGACCTATGGGAACGACCCGAAGGAGGCGGCGGTAGAACACGCGTTATCGAAAATGGGGCGGTTTTTGAAAAAGGGGGCGTAAACATTTCTGCAGTGCACGGGGCGCTGCCAGAAAGTATGCAAACCTATTTTGGGGTTAAAGATGCCGACTTTTTTGCCTGTGGGCTAAGTTTGGTCCTACACCCAAAAAACCCCTTTGTCCCCACCGTCCATGCCAATTGGCGGTATTTTGAGATGTATGACAAGGACGGTGAGCTCGTGGATCAATGGTTTGGCGGCGGTCAAGACCTTACCCCCTACTATCTCGTTGAAGAAGATGCCGTACATTTCCATACCGTATGCAAAAAGGCCTGTGATCTGCATCATCCGGATTTTTACGACACCTATAAAAAACGATGTGATACCTATTTTTGGAACGCGCATAGAAACGAAGCACGCGGTATCGGTGGGCTTTTCTTTGATTATTGCAAAGCGACGGACGAAATGGACATGCAGGCGTGGTACGCTTTCGTGACTGAAGTAGGCAATAGCTTTTTAAACAGCTATATCCCCATTGTTGAAAGTCGAAAGGAATTGGCTTATACCAAACCTCAACGGGATTGGCAAGAAATCCGTCGCGGGCGGTATGTGGAGTTCAATCTTGTACATGACAAAGGAACCTTGTTTGGATTGCGTACCAATGGACGTATTGAGAGCATCTTAATGAGCCTACCACCACATGCGCAATGGCGGTATGACCACCAACCGGAAAAAGAAAGCGAAGAGGAAAAGTTGGTTTCCGTTTTAAAAAACCCAAAAGCATGGGTATAACCTTAGCATAAGCATATGAAATTAACACTCTACCAAGTTGATGCATTTACCGACCACGTTTTTGGAGGTAATCCGGCGGCAGTATGCCTGTTGGAGGATTGGTTGGAAAGTGCCTTAATGCAAAAAATAGCACAGGAAAACAATTTGGCGGAAACCGCGTTTATAGTACAACGGAATAGCAGCTTTGAATTGCGATGGTTTACCCCAGAAACCGAAGTTGACCTTTGCGGCCATGCTACCTTGGCAGCAGCTTACGTTCTTTTTAACCATTATGGTTATCCAAAAAATACCATTCATTTTAATTCCCCTAGAAGTGGGGAGCTTTTGGTCAGCAAATCCGCTAGTGGTTATATGACCTTAGATTTTCCTACGGACCAAATAATTGCTTTGCAGAATGATACAGCGATTACTAAAGCTATAGGTTTAACACCTCAACGGACCTTGAAAGGCAAAACGGATTACCTGCTTATTTACAATTCCCAACAGGAAATTGAGGCTATACAACCTAATTTTCATCTTTTGGACCAACTGGAATGTAGGGGTGTCATTGTTTCGGCACAAGGGGAGCAGGTAGATTTTGTATCCCGTTTCTTTGCCCCCCAATGCGGTATTCCCGAAGA
>CALEYA010000005.1 GCA_937926215.1 uncultured Croceitalea sp.
TCATTATGATTACCGTAGGAACGGGATTAGGAAGTGGTGCTTTCTTTAATGGAAAGTTACTGCCCAATTTTGAATTGGGTCAAATACCCTATAAAGATTATAAGAAGATTGAACAGTATGCCGCGGCATCTGCCAAGGAACTGGACAATATTTCTTATGAAAAATGGGGCAAACGCTTCAACAAATTCTTAAGATTGGTGGAAATCATTGTGGCCCCGGATCTAATTATTGTTGGTGGCGGGACTTCCAAAAAATGGAAGGAATTCAACCACCTGATTACCGTAGAAACCGAAGTTGTCAAGGCAGAATTGATGAACCATGCCGGAATTATCGGCGCGGCCATAGCTTGTTTAAAAGAACAGCATCATGGGCATGTGAATAGTTAGGCGATGGTTTTTCGACAATTACACTTTTTATAGTTAAAAGAAGGAATTTTGAATACATCGATTTTAAATTCAACCAAAAGTCTTGGGAGACTTCAAAACCAAAATAAACTTATGAACAAAACTAGATATCATTTATTACTATTCCTTATTGGTTTGATCCTCTTTTCCTGTAATTCATCCCCTAACGAGGAGGGAACCAATCAACTTAGCGAATCGGACATGGATATTGTGCCCGATGAACCTATTGAGCCTGAAGAAAAAGAATCCCTAATACTTGTACAGTCCGAACAGAGAAGATTTAGAGACGGCAACCTGTTTGAAACAATAATAATGGATTATTCGAATAAAAAACCTGAAATATGGTCTTTCTATAATTCATCGAACCAATTAACCTATACCACTGAATGGAGCTATTATGAAAATGGTTATTTATCCAAAATTGAGGGTCATCTTCCTGATGGAACCTTAGACTTTGAGCTAAATATAGATTACGATACTTCTGGCCGTATCATATCTACAACAAGTTCCCAAGAGAGCGGAAGTTTCGTTACAACCACAAGTTTTACTCACAACGAGGATCTCACAATTAGTAGTAGGACCGATTTTGCCGGTAATTTATCATTCAAAAGCTTTGAAACAAATGAAAACGGAGTAGTGGAACGAGAAATAGTAGATGGGAATACAGTTGTATCCGTTCAATACGATGGTCTGGACCCGATATCCAAAACATCTTTTTCCACCACCCAAAATTACACCTACTCCAATGAGGGTTTAGCACCTTTGGTTTTTTCAAGTTTATTTGGACCGAACCCTGTGAACGTAGTTTTGTTTCAAAATAGCTTAAATGATTCCTCTGACTCCCTAACAGGTCGACTGATTAGCGAAATAAATTCAGACTCCTCAACCCAAGAATATATTTACGTTTTAAACGAAGCTAATTTTCCTTTGACCCGCGAATATTATGAAAATGGATCGTTGATAGATGAATTTGATTATCGATATGAGTGAGCCTTTTTGCGTAATTGCTCTATTAACGTTGAGTATTTAGTAAAATACCAGAACTAAGTCGGAGACAGCATCCACAACAATACTTAAAGACTCAATCATTAACTAACCCAATCCCTATGCCTAATGCAAATGAAGCCCGGGCAAAGCAAAACGACTTGAATATTTCAAACAAAAATTTCCAAACCGGTAACTTTTAGCTTTACAATTTTTTGGCACCTTCCGGCATCGCAAAGAAATTTTCATCTAGCTGTCCTTTAAAATGGATATCGGTAATGTCTATTTTGGTCAGGTACTCCCCGGGTTGGTTGTCTTTGGTCCAATGCGTTTTTAATCCGTTGGGTAACAGAATTCTGTCAATACTAACCAATTCGCCGACTTCCATAAACTTTTCGGGTAGATGTTCCCCTTTTTTAAAATATTCGGGATAGGAAACAATATATCGGGTCGCCGTCAACAAATGGCTATCCACATCAAATTGAAGAATGTAATAATCATCCGGAGCATCACCCGTATCGGGTTCAAAAGTAACTTTCACTACATGGTTCTCTTTTCCTTTGTAATTATTGTTCGGCAGAAGCTCTAGATTTACACCTTCCCCATCAAGCACAAAAGGAAATCCCATAAGGTACAGGGGTGTCAATGCCCAAAACTTGGTGTCGTATTTAAAAAAAGTACTGTCTTTGGCTTTGACCCAAGCGGTTTTACCTGTCCAGCCATAGGTTGCCGTACTGTCCGCTGCACTGGTATGTACCGCCCTGTTGCGCCAAGTATCAATAACTTGATAGCTATCGCGTTGTGTGCTGCCATCCAAGGGTTGGTAGTTAAAACGAAGCGCCAACGGTCCGTTTTCATACCAGGTTTGAAGTCCACCATGTGCTTCCATGCCCTTCCAAATCACCTGTCCCGCCTCCGTAGTTTTAAGTCGTTCTTCTGCTTTTTTAACCCGATTGGTTATCCAAGATTTTGGGATATACCCTTCTTCTTGTGTAGTTTCAACTACGGTTTCAATTTTGGGAGTGTTTTGTTTCTCCTTACAACTAATAAACACTAGGAACAAAGCAATTCCGAAAACGAATTTAAAAAAGTGGCGCATGATGGTGTTTTTTGTACCTCAAAGGTCGTTGAATTAAAAGAAACCTTTCGGGACAAGTTCAAACGCAAGGGTCAAGTGCAAGTTAGAAAGAACTGGTTTTAAGAGAAAATATGCAAGAGGTAAGAGAAAAGAGTCAAGACAAAAGACAAGAATCAAGAACAAGAGTACTGCCTATTGTTTACTGCCTACTGACTTCTATTTACCGTCTACTGACCGAACCCAAACGGCTAGCATCAAACATCGAGCATCAAACATCAAATTCCCAAGTCAATTTTAAGAAAAAAGAGACAAGAAAAAAGACGCAAGATACAGGAACAAAAGTACTGCTTACTGCCTACTGACTTCTATTGACCGTCTACTGACCGTCTACTGACCGAACCCAAACGGCTAGCATCATGCATCGAGCATCAAACTCCCAAGTCAATTTTAAGAGACAAGAGACAAGAAAAAAGACGCAAGATACAGGAACAAAAGTACTGCTTACTGACTTTCTGTCCACTGTATACTGTCTACTGTCTACTGTCTACTAACCTACGTTATCTTATTCCGTTTTCTATCGACTTCCTTAAGGTAGATTTTTCGTAAACGAAGGTGGCCTGGGGTAACCTCTACGTACTCGTCTTTTTGGATGTATTCCAAAGCTTCTTCCAAAGAAAACTTTATAGCAGGAACAATCTTCGCTTTATCATCGGCCCCGGAAGAACGTACGTTGGATAGTTTCTTGGTTTTGGTCACGTTTACCGTCATATCATCGGCACGTGAGTTCTCACCAATAACTTGCCCTTCATAGATATCCTCTCCTGGATCTACAAAGAATTTCCCCCGATCCTGCAGTTTATCTATAGAATACGGAATAGCGGAACCATTCTCCATAGAGACTAAGGAACCGTTATTACGTTGTGCAATGTCCCCTTTCAACGGTTGGTATTCCAAAAAGCGATGCGCCATAATGGCCTCACCTGCCGTTGCCGTCAACAGTTGGTTACGTAAGCCTATGATACCACGTGAGGGAATCATAAACTCACAAAGCATACGGGAACCTTTAGCCTCCATACTGGTCATTTCTCCTTTTCGTATGGATACCATTTCTACGGCCTTACCGGAAACTTCTTCGGGTAAATCGATGGTCAAATGCTCTACAGGTTCGCATTTTACGCCGTCTATTTCTTTGATAATTACTTGTGGTTGTCCAATCTGGAGTTCATAACCCTCACGACGCATGGTTTCTATTAAAACCGAAAGGTGCAACACCCCACGGCCAAAAACCATAAACTTATCCGCACTATCCGTTTCTTCTACACGGAGTGCTAAATTTTTCTCCAATTCTTTTTCCAGACGTTCCTTAATATGACGAGAGGTAACAAACTTTCCGTCCTTACCAAAGAAAGGGCTATCGTTAATGGTAAAGAGCATACTCATAGTAGGCTCATCGATAGCAATGGTCTTTAACTTTTCAGGATTTTCAATATCCGCAACGGTATCACCGATCTCAAAACCCTCCACACCTACAATGGCGCAGATATCCCCGGTTCTTACTTCTTGGACCTTTTGTTTGCCCAATCCTTCAAAAGTGAACAATTCCTTGATTCTTGACTTTACAATGGAACCGTCCCGTTTTACCAACGAAACTTGTTGTCCTTCTTTAAGACCTCCACGGGTTAACCTTCCAATGGCAATTCGGCCTGTAAAAGAGGAAAAATCGAGGGAAGTAATCAACATTTGGGTAGATCCTTCAACCACTTTAAACTCTGGTACATGGTCAATGACCATATCCAATAAAGGTTCGATATTATCGGTCGGTTTTTCCCAATCCTCACTCATCCAATTCTGCTTGGCAGAACCGTATACGGTTGGGAAATCCAATTGCCATTCTTCGGCTCCCAATTCGAACATGAGGTCAAAAACTTTCTCATGAACTTCATCCGGAGTACAATTTTCTTTATCCACTTTATTGATGACCACACAGGGTTTTAACCCTAAATCAATGGCTTTTTGCAATACAAAGCGTGTTTGTGGCATGGGTCCTTCAAAAGCATCTACCAATAATAATACGCCATCCGCCATGTTCAACACGCGCTCCACTTCACCACCAAAATCGGCGTGACCTGGGGTATCGATAATATTTATCTTGGTGTCCTTATAAACGACCGAAACATTTTTGGAAACAATGGTAATCCCACGTTCCCGTTCCAAATCATTGTTATCCAAAATTAAGTCGCCCTTGTTTTCATTCTCACGAAACAGCTGACAATGGTACATAATCTTGTCTACCAAAGTGGTCTTACCGTGGTCAACGTGGGCAATAATGGCAATATTCTTTATTTTGGACATAACCGTATTTTTAAGCGTGCAAAGATACTGCTAAATCTTTGAGCTTAGCACAAAGGGATGTTATTTTTATCTTATTGATTTTGAG
>CALEYA010000006.1 GCA_937926215.1 uncultured Croceitalea sp.
ATCGTATTAGGAGGCATTGGACAAATCTTTACCGCATTGATATATCCGTACATCAGGCATCGCGTTTTCGATTGGTATACTGATGTAAAAAAACTAAAGCCCCTGAACCAGGAGATTGCAAAAACCTATGGGCGCTATATACAGGGTTTGAATTTTTCCTTTGGTTTTATAGCTATCCTCTTGCCCAATGAACTTCAAAACGGGACCCATTTGGCCTTAGCCCTTGCCGGATTGATCGCCGCCTATTGGGTTGGAAAAGTGTTGACCCAAATTGCCTACTATCCCATGTACGAAATTCCAAAAAAAACCATCTTTAAAATTGGCGGCTATGGTATGAATGTATTGTTCTTGCTTTTCGCCTTTGTATTCTCATGGCTGACCGTCATAAACCTTATTTCCCATTTTTAATAGTCTCATTATGCATACCATTCCATTACAACAAACTGCAAAAACCGTTTCCAATACTTCTAAACCAGTAACGGATATTATTGAATTTTATAATGAAGCCACAACAGACTATCAATTTTGGAGCAAAAGTTATAATATGCATTTTGGTTTTTTCAAGTGGTTTACCACAAATCCTTTTAAAAGGGATACGATGCTTAATGAAATGAATCGCCAAGTCCTAAAAAGAGTAGGCCTTTTAAAGGAAAGAGGATTATTAGCGGATTTGGGGTGCGGTGTTGGCGGCACCATGCGGTATGCCCTAACCAATAACAAAAAATTGACCAGTATTGGCATTACATTATCCAAATTTCAAATGGAACAAGGGAACCGTTTTCTAAAACATCTGAATGGGGTTATTCTTTGTGAAAATTACGACCATACTTCCCTTGCCAACAGCTCCTGTGATGGTGCCATTGCCATGGAGAGTTTCTGCCATGGCGGACATCACAGAAATTCCTTTGCCGAAGCTTACCGCATACTAAAACCTTGCGGGCGTCTGGTCATCGGGGACGCATTTTTAAAAACAACACCAGAAGCACTATGCCCGGGCGGGAAGTACTTTTATAAGAACCTTTGTACACATTGGAACTTAAGCAGGCTGGGGTCCATTGCCGAGGTGACTGAAGAATTGAAAAAAGTAGGGTTTTCCAAGGTTAAGGTCGAGCATATTTCTTTTAATGTGGCCCCATCGGTACTCCATGTGCCGTTTGCCATCTTTGGGTTTGCACTAAAAAATCTTTTCAACAAAGAATCCCTAAAAAAAGAGAGTCTACACAATCTCAAAGGCTCCTTCTATGCCTTATTATGTGGCTTGCAACTTAAAAGCTTTGGCTACTATCTCATCACCTGTATCAAATAATTAATTGATAAACCCATATTTTTTTATCAACTTTATACGCAATTGGACTAAAATGAAAAATTTTGTTTAACTTTTCCTCAAGTTTATAAATTCTTTTTTAGGTTTTTTTTAGACTTATTTGTTCGCCTAAAAGTTGTTTTTTCTGTTTGGCAAGAATCTTTTCCATAAGTGAGATTTCTCTCTAAAACTAAGCAACAACAATGCGTTTTTCATGAATACCATACTGTTAAGGTAACATTAAAAAGAAGCGTTGTGAACAAATTGTGATATTTATGGAGGTAGTTTGTAGTATAAGACAAACCATTAAACAAAATCATATTGGATTTAAAAGTAAATAACGAGACTATGTCAACGCATCAGCTTAACCCAAATACTTGGGTAGACCAATATGCAGATTACCTCTTTAATTATGCAGTAGCAAGGGTGAGTGATGCGGAAATAGCAAAGGACCTCGTACAGGAAACTTTCTTTGCTGGCTTAAAATCGGCTAAAAATTATAAAGGTGATGCAGCGGAACGCACTTGGCTTATCGCAATCCTAAAACGTAAAGTTATTGACCATTACCGTAAAATAAACTCTAAAAAAGGGAAAGCGGAAGTCCGTATGGGTTACACAAACACCTCGGAAGAAGAAGGTGACTGGTTGGAAGAACGCGTAGCGGACCCCTTTAACCGCGGTGGAGACGACTCCATTGAAAACAAAGAACTCGGCTTGGCCATACAAGATTGCCTCTCCAAATTACCAAAAAAACAATCCTTGGTGTTTAGCATGAAAACCATTCAAGGAATGAGTACTGAAGATATTTGTAATGAGTTAGGAATTAATCCGTCTAATCTGTGGGTTATGATCCATAGGGCGCGAACAACGCTCATGGGTTGTATGAATCAAACTTGGTTTTAGACGTATGAAAATATCTTGTGAAAAAGCAACTGAACTGTGTACGCGCAGTCAGTACGAAGAGGCAACATGGTGGCAAGTAATCAAACTTAAGCTGCACTTATTCTACTGTAAAAGCTGTTCTAAATTCTCTGCAAAAAATAGCAAGTTCACTACGCTGTGCGAGCAAGCGAATATGCATGTTATAACAGAAAATGAAAAAGAGGCAATGAAAGAACAGTTGAGAAAACAACTGTAAGCTTTCCATTGCCCCATTCCAATATTTTATTTATTTAAGATTCCTCTGAACATAGCGGAAAACGGTGGCTTGGTTTACGCCATGTACACCCTTGTTGCGCGGCCTTGTTCAATACAATCTGTTTGGTGTCAAATAAAAACAAAATTACCCTAAGTCTCGGATAATCATTGCACTGAATACAGGGAAATTGCACAAGGGGTTCCCAGGTGTTGCCCCCTATGGCAAAATTCATATTCCAAACTTTGCATTTACCTATCGCTGCGCTCTTCTGGCAACAAATCATTCTTGAACGGATTCTTGACAAAAGGAAAAGCGAATTGCTTTAAAAAGCCTTTGGGAAACTTGGCATCCACCAACCCTGTTCCACTGGGCCATTTATCGCCGGGCAAATAATAGGTGCCAAAAATCTTGTCTATAAACGGAAAGACTACCGCAAAGTTTTTACCATAATGTTCCGGTTCTTTACAATGATGCCAATGATGGTATTGCGGCGTGGTAATAATATACTTTAAGAACCCAAAATTGATGCTGGTATTGGCATGGATCAACACGGCATGGATGGCGATAAAAACAATATACACGTTAAAAGTTAAGGTTGAAAAACCAAGGACATACAAAGGAATATAAGACATGCTTCTGGTAAAGAAAATATCTATAAAATGGGTGCGCGAACCCGCCAGCCAATCCATATTTTCCGTAGAGTGGTGAATGCTATGGAATCGCCATAAAAAATAATGGGAATGAAAAACACGGTGCGCCCAATATTGGAACAGATCAGTGACTACCAAAGCCAATAACAGCTCAACAACAAAAGGCAGGTCATTGACCCACACATGGACACCTTCCAAATTCATCCAACCAAAAAAAGCGACAGCAGGCTTTTTGGTCAATACACCGAACAATTGGATGGCCAAATGACTAATGCCAAAATAAATGAGATCCGTACGCCACTCTTCATGAAATTTGGTCTGTAGCTTGTTTTTAGGAAAGGCAAGCTCAATAGGAACAAAAATTAAGACCATGACCAGTAGATCCAATACCAGCCAGTCCAATCCAAGGCTCCAATTCATCTTTTCCACGGCCCTGCCTTCTACACTTAAGCCACCCAAAACAACGGCCGCAGTGCCTAAAGCCACGCCATAGACCGCCAATTTTTTGTTCTTGGCCAGTAAGATGCTCACCAAAGCAAAGAGAAACGTGGCAATGATACCGCCCAACATCAAGTTCTCCACTAGGGCCGGGGTGTACACTTCACGAAACTCCGGAGTGGTCAATTGTTCTGGGAACTTAAAGCATAAAATCCCGGCTAAGGAGAGTGCCCCCAGAAAAATGGATAGGGACCCGCTGATCTTACCTTCGCCCACCCGCATTCGTTTGTTTTTTGTTTCCATGTTTTCCTTTTTTGCTTCCTAGCGCCTTAAATTATGTGCTATACCGCTTAACTAACGTATTCACCTAATTCTAAATTGCCTTATTTAGGAATCGAATTGTAGGGCATTAACCGCAAGTTCTGCCAAAAAATATAGGAATAGATACACCATTGGAACACTTTCTACCCAAAAAGAAGAAAAATAAGAGGGTTGCTTTTCCGAGGTGATCTTTAAGATAACAAGGAGTATCACACTTACCAAAATTTGTGTGGCAATTAAGGAAAGTTCCATTTCCGTTTTAAAAAATTGCAGCAAAACAAAAAGTAGTACAAGACCATAACCTATCTTTTTAGTTTTGGACATTCCAATGCGTTGGGGAAGGGTTTTCAATTCCGGGCCGTCCAATGGCATATCCCTAATCTCAAAAGGCAACAACAACACAAGGACCAGCACAAAACGCTGCACCATTAAGAGAGTAGTATCCAAATTCAGTTCCAATGGATTGTCCAATAGGGGCAACAATACCGTACACCCCATCCAAACCAGGGCCACTAAGTAGGTTTTAAGGCCTGCAAGACTTCTTAAGTTTTTGGTGCGGGGAAGCAAGGGAATTGCATATAGAACGGAAATCCCCAGTAATACCAAAACCGCAAACGCCACAGTAAGCGATAGGGTAAAAAAGAAATATCCCGCCAATCCAAAGCAAACAAAACTAAAAACCTGTATCAATTTATGGTACGGATTTGAGACGATAAGGTACTTTTCCGCCTCTACCCCAAACTTTATAAAGTTGTAGCAGACAATGGTCCCAAAAAAAAGAAATCCCGCTAAATCCCAATTTGTTGAGACTTGAAGAATTTCCACACTTATAAAATACAAGGACACCACGGCAAAAGCCACATGTATACTGGCATCTAAATAAAAATTAAAAACATGGCCCAACCAACGCATTAAACAAAATTAGACAAACTAACAATACGGCGAATTAACGGTTAAAAACTTTGGGATTGGCGGATTTGGAATTCACCATTTTCATAGAATTAATGCCTAATTTTGTGGACTTTATTGGATAAAATAATGAATACGGATTTATTTGCTTTACGCCATATTGGTGTTCACGGGAGAGAGGTAGAACAAATGTGCAAAACTATTGGTGTCCCCAATGTAGATGCACTTATAGAGGAGACCATTCCGCATGACATTCTCTTAAGGGAAAAACTAAATTTACCTGAAGGTATCAGCGAGAACGAGTTTTTGAACCTGCTCCAAAACTTATCCAATAAAAACCGTGTTTTTAAATCGTATATCGGTTTGGGGTACCATGAAAGTTTGACCCCTTCCGTTGTTAAAAGAAATATTTTAGAAAATCCGGGTTGGTACACCGCCTACACCCCTTACCAAGCAGAAATTGCACAAGGCAGGTTAGAGGCTTTGTTGAATTTCCAAACCATGGTCTGTGATTTAACGGCCATGCCATTGGCCAATGCATCTTTGTTGGACGAAAGTACCGCGGCCGCAGAGGCAATGACCATGCTCTTTGACGTACGGTCCAGGCAGCAAAAGAAAGACGGTATTCTAAAATTCTTTGTATCCGAAGAAATCCTGCCACAGACCTTGAGCTTGTTGCAAACAAGGTCCACCCCACTTGGCATAGAACTCGTGGTGGGCAACCATGAAGTATTTGATTTTTCAGATGGTTTTTATGGTGCCATGTTGCAGTATCCCGGTAAACACGGGCAAGTACACGATTATGCCAGTTTTGTTGAAAAAGCCCAAGAAAACGATATTAAAGTAGCCGTTGCCGCGGACATTCTAAGTTTGGTGCTATTGACGCCTCCCGGGGAATGGGGCGTAGATGTGGTGGTGGGCACAACGCAACGTTTTGGTATTCCTTTAGGTTACGGTGGACCGCACGCCGCATTTTTTGCTACTAGAGAAGCTTACAAACGCAATATTCCGGGGCGTATTATTGGTATGACCAAGGATACGGACGGTAAGCCTGCCCTACGGATGGCGTTACAGACCAGGGAACAACATATTAAAAGGGACAAAGCCACGTCAAATATATGTACCGCACAGGTACTATTGGCGGTAATGGCAGGCATGTATGCCGTTTATCACGGTCCAGAAGGCCTAAAATACATTGCCAACAAAGTCCATAACAACACTAAAAAAGTAGCAAAACAACTTGCGGATTTAGGGTTTGAGCAAACCAATTCCCATTATTTTGACACCTTGGAGGTAAAAGTAGGTACGGTAAACTCCCTTAGGACCGTTTCTGAGTCCAAGGGCATCAACTTTAATTATATAGATGACGAGACCATCTCCATCTCCTTAAACGAAGCCTTTACGGAAAAAGACATTAAACCGCTCATTTCTTGTTTTAACTCCTCGCAACGCATCGATGAGAACAATGACAATACGGTATTCCAAAATGTAATTTCCGATGGTCTAAGCAGAACATCTACCTTTTTACAGCAGCCCGTTTTTAACTCCTATCATTCGGAAACGGAATTGATGCGGTATATTAAAAAATTGGAACGTAAGGATTTGGCACTGAACCACTCCATGATTTCCCTAGGAAGTTGCACCATGAAATTGAACGCGGCTTCGGAAATGTTGCCCTTAAGCTGGGCAAATTGGGGGAATATCCACCCATTCGTTCCCCTTAACCAAGCGGAAGGGTACCAATTGGTATTGAACGAATTGGAAGAGCAATTGAACGTGATTACCGGTTTTGCCGCCACCTCTTTACAACCCAACTCTGGGGCGCAAGGGGAATATGCGGGTTTAATGACCATTCGCGCATATCACGAATCCCGTGGGGAAAACCACCGAAACATCTGCATTATCCCAGCTTCCGCACATGGTACCAATCCGGCCTCCGCAGTAATGGCGGGTATGAAGGTGGTCGTGACCAAAACGGACGAAAAAGGAAATATTGACGTCATCGATTTGGAAGAAAAGGTGAACCTACATTCCCAAAATTTAGCGGCCTTAATGGTGACCTACCCCTCTACCCACGGTGTTTTTGAATCTTCCATAAAATATATTACCGCACTTATCCATGATAATGGCGGACAGGTTTATATGGACGGGGCCAATATGAACGCACAAGTGGGATTAACAAATCCTGCGACCATCGGGGCTGATGTTTGCCACCTCAACTTGCACAAAACATTTGCAATTCCCCATGGTGGTGGGGGTCCAGGCGTAGGACCTATTTGTGTTGCGGAACAATTAAAACCGTTCTTGCCTTCCAATCCTTTGGTGGAAACGGGCGGGGAATTGGCAATAACGGCTATTTCCGGAGCGCCTTGGGGCAGTGCGCTTGCCTGTTTGATTTCCTACGGATATATTAAAATGTTGGGGGCTGACGGAGTTACCGATGCCACTAAAATTGCCATTCTAAACGCGAATTACATCAAAGAGCGTCTCAGCGGTAGTTATGAAGTGTTGTACACCGGCGAAAATGGGAGGGCCGCACACGAAATGATCATCGACTGTAGGCCTTTTAAAGCCAACGGAATTGAAGTTACCGATATCGCCAAGCGATTGATGGATTACGGTTTTCATGCCCCTACCGTGTCGTTTCCGGTGGCAGGAACCATGATGATAGAGCCCACGGAAAGTGAAGGCCTTACCGAACTGGATAAGTTCTGCGAAGCCATGCTATCCATACGACAAGAAATTGAGGAAACGGACGCACAAGAGCCCAATAACGTATTAAAAAATGCGCCTCATACCTTGGCCATGGTAACAGCCAATGAATGGCATTTCCCCTACACTAGGGAGAAAGCGGCTTTTCCGCTAGATTTTGTATCCGATAATAAATTTTGGCCTACGGTACGACGAACCGATGAAGCTTTTGGGGATCGTAATTTGATCTGTACCTGTACTCCTATAGAAGCATATATGGAAGCCTAGTCAAGTCATTGAATTACAGTATCTTATGCATTTAATCGAAACGATTTAACATCAAGGATTTCCCTTTCCCACGAATTCAAAAGGCTTGGCTATCGTAGTTGATATTATGCATGCATAGCACTACGGCATTCTTTTTCACTAACTTGCTGTATACTAGCGCATATTAACTAACCTTCACAATGAAAATAGGAATCACCGGAACCGGTAGCTATCTGCCTGAAAATATCATAAAAAACCAAGATTTTTTAGGGAAAAGCTTTTTAAATACAGATGGGAGTTCTTTTGAACATTCCAACGAAGTCATTATTGAAAAATTTAAAGCGATTACCGGCATTAAAGAAAGACGCTACGCCAAACCGGAGTTCAAGACTTCCGATCTTGGATTTTTGGCCGCCGAACGGGCCATTGCCGATGCCAATATCGATAAGGAGGAATTGGACTATATCATTTTTGCCCATAATTTTGGCGATGTGGAGCATGGTACCATCCAAGGGGACACCCTTCCTTCCTTAGCCACACGCGTAAAGCATTTATTGCAGATCAAGAACACCTCCTGTATTGCCTATGACATGCTTTTTGGATGCCCAGGTTGGATAGAAAGTATTATTCAGGCAACCGCTTTTATGAAAAGTGGGATGGCAAAAAAATGTTTGGTCATAGGAGGGGAAACCTTATCCCGGGTGATAGATCCCCATGATAGGGACAGCATGATATTTTCCGACGGTGCCGGGGCCTGTATTCTGGAGATAGATAAAGAAGGGACTGGGGAAATCCTTGCCCATGCCTCTGAAACCCACGCCAATGGCGAAGCCTATTACCTCTATTTTGATGAAACCAATAACGCGGACTGTAAAGAGGAAACCCGCTATATTAAGATGGATGGAAGAAAAATCTACGAATTTGCGTGTACCCATGTCCCCAACGCCATGAAGAATTGTTTGGACAAGGCAGGGGTAGGTATTGATAGGGTAAAGAAGATCATCATCCATCAAGCCAACGAAAAAATGGATCAGGCCATCATTAAACGGCTCTACAGGCTGTATAATGCCACTCCCCCAGCAAATGTAATGCCCATGATTATACAAGAGATGGGAAATAATTCCGTAGCAACCGTGCCTATCTTATACGATCGTATCAGAAAAGGAAAAGTAGATGGCCATGAACTGCAAAAGGGAGATGTGGTGTTATTTGCAAGTGTTGGTGCGGGTATGAACATAAATGCGATTGCCTACACCTATTAGATTTTGTTTTCCCATTCAGAATGATTTGTACCGCTGCAGTTCAGACTACTGAAATGCGTCATTTTTTACCCTTTCCCAAAATGACTTAAAAAATTATTTGGAAGTCATTCGTTGAAAATTGTTCTTTGCAGCGAACTCATTTAGACTTTTGGGGTTTAGGCGAAAATTAGAGGTTTTTAGTGCTGTTGACGGCTTTTTTGAGTTGCACCCGCCTTGCCGCGAGGCAGGCAGCCTAGCTATGGAAAGAAAAACAGATAAAGACAGTGCTGAAAAGAATGGTTTTCAGCAAATTTGAAAAGTTTTAATGAGTTCATTATGTACGAAGGTAAATATCCACATAAGCGATATCGCATTACGCTCGATTTTTTAAAAAAGCACATTTCCAAAACGGAGACCCTTTTGGACTTGGGGGTAGAAAATCCATTTTCGGAAATCATGAAGACCGAAGGCTATTCCGTTAAGAATACCGGCGGCGAAGACTTGGATTTGGAATTTAGTACTGTCCAAAATTCCGATGCTACCGTAATTACGGCTTTTGAAATCTTTGAACATCTGGTAGCCCCCTTCAATGTTCTGCAAGAAATAAAAGCCGACAAATTGGTCGCCAGCATTCCTATGCGGTTGTGGTTTGCCACTGCCTACCGCAGCAAAACGGACCCTTGGGATAGACATTACCACGAATTTGAAGATTGGCAGTTCGATTGGCTTTTGGAGAAAGCGGGATGGAAAATCGTGGCTACCACCAAATGGACCAACCCCACTAAAAAAATTGGGATTAGGCCCTTATTGCGTTATTTCACCAATAGGTATTATTTGGTTTACGCAGAAAGAACGTAATTTTATGAAATGCGAATAAGCATTATCATTCCCGCCCATAATGAGGAACGCCATTTAAAAACATGTTTGGAATCCTTTGTGGCCCAAACCCATGTTCCCGAACAAGTCGTTGTAGTAGATGATAACTCCGCCGATGCCACCTATGGCATAGCATCAACATTTGCCAAAGATTTTCCATGGATCCACGTGGTGCAACGAAAAAGCAACAATGAACATATACCGGGCAAAAAGGTTATTGAAACCTTCAATTACGGGCTTCAGTTTGCAACCGATTATGAACTCTTAGGAAAATTTGACGCCGATATCATTTTACCTCCCACCTATTTTGAAAAAGTCTTGGCCCACTTTCAGAGCAACTGGAAACTGGGCATGTGCAGCGGCTTGCTTTATATTCAACAAGGAAACAAATGGCACTATGAAAATATTGCGGATACCAATCATGTTCGCGGCCCTATAAAACTATACCTGAAAGCTTGTTTTGATAAGATGGGCGGCTTGCGTGCATCAGCGGGCTGGGATACCGTAGACGTCCTTTTGGCCAAATACCACGGCTTTGAAACCTTGACCGACCCTACCTTGAAAGTGAAACACCTAAGGCCTACCGGACATGGGTATAGCACCAAAAATTATAAAGCCAAAGGGGTGGCCCTTTACCAAATGCGTTATGGGCTTGTTTTGGCAAAAATAGCCTTGTTGAAAATGGCCTGGCAGGCTAAAAGTCCGTTGCTCTACGTTCAAGGTATTTTTAGTTTTTTAGGTGCTTGGACAGGGGACAAACTACCCTTTGTAACCCATCCCGAAGGTAAGTTTATCCGCCAACTACGTTGGAAAGGTATCTTTAAAAAACTATCTTAGGTAATGAAAACTTAATTCATGGATAAACTACAACTGCATAGCACAGGACCGGAAGAACATTTTTTATCCCTGCAGGAAAAAATGAATTCCCAAATGGAAAAAATAAAAGGGAACCCTAACCTAACTCCTTCTGAAAAGGAAACGCAGCTAAAATCCTTAAAGGCAGCCTACAAGAAAGACAAAAAGCAGCTGCCAAATAACCTTTACTAAGCGAATTTCTTTTTAAAAGTGCTATACGCTATTTCAAGACCTCTTCAATGGGCTGTCCCGTTGTTCCATTTGGAAAAGTAATGCCCAACATACTTGCTATGGTAGGTGCGATATCGGGGATTTCAGTTTTGGCAACGCTACTTCCTTGTTGAATCCCTTTTCCATAGAACAACAACGGCACATGGGTATCGTAAATCATTGCGGAACCGTGGGTAGAGCCTGTTGCAACATAGGAAGCAAAACCGGGTTTTTGAACGAACAATACATCTCCAGAGCGCTTTTGGTGCCATCCGTTCTGTAAAATATAGGGCATGCCCTGGGTATAGTCGTTCTGCCACATTTGATGACCTGTAAATACCTTATCCACATCGTCATAACCTAGCAGTTCCAGCGCAATTTCTTCTTGTACCTCGACCAAATCCATATCTAGGTTACTTATGACCTTTCGATCTAAAAACACCTGATTATTACTGACATCTTTAAGTATATCGGTAGTTCCATAACGGTATTTTAAAAACTCCGTGAACTTCGCTTTCATTTCGTCCGTCTTCACATAGCCCGCGGGAATTTTTTGACTTTTTAAATATGCTGGAACCTCAATGGCCCCATGGTCCGCAGTTAAAAATACGGTGTACTGCCCAACACCTACTTTGGTATCCAACGCATTGAGCAAGCGTGCCAAATCCAAATCCAAACGGAGATAGGCATCTTGCACCTCTTTGGAATTTACCCCAAACTTATGGCCTATATAATCAGTGCTGGAAAAACTCACGGCTAAAAAATCGGTATAGCTATCGGCCCCTAAACCTTCATTTTCCAATGCCGCAAGGGCAAAATCGGTGGTAAGGCTATTGCCATAAGGGGTATATTTTATGATTTCAAAATCCTTGGTCTTGCTCAAAAGGTTGGGCGTGTTATGTGGAAAAGTGGGTGTGGCCTCCGTTTCAAACAAACTTTCAAAGGCGTTGTTGTCCGAACCGCTCTCCGCATATTCCGCTATGGGTTTTAAGGTATTCCATTCTTTTTTATACGACTGCGCCTGACCGGAAGTATTAAACGCATTTACCCAATCCGGAAGGTTTTGCATATAATAGCTGCTGGTAATCCATTTGCCCGTATCGTCACCTTCAAACCAATATGCCGCGTTGGCGGTATGCCCACCGGGAAGTACCGCTCCTCGATCCTTTAAAGCAATGGCAATAGTTTTTCCCCGCATTTGGGTATGTAATCGTAACTCATCCGTAATTGTAGTGGTCAACATGCGATGGGGCGACATTTTGCCCGCATCGGATGTGCTCCCAACCGTTGCAAATGCATCATCCGCAGCGCAATACACGGATTCCTCATTTTGCTTATCGTACCAATTATTCCCAATAATACCATGGGTAGCGGGGGTAGTCCCCGTATAAACGGAAGCATGGCCTGGACCCGTGCTTGTTGGGGCATAGTTAAAATGATGGTTTTTACAATTGAACCCTTGGGAAACCATTCTTTTAAACCCTCCATCACCATAATGGTCCCAAAAACGGGTAAGATAATCGTAACGCATTTGATCCACTACAATACCTACTACAAGCTTTGGTTTGGTCTCTAGTTGGACAATTACCGCTTTGTTTTTATTTTTTGATTTGCGTTGCGCGTTCGTAAAGGTTATCCCTATAACAAGTAAAACGAACACGAATACCCTAGTTGGCTTATTCATCAGTTTGTATTTAACAGGTCACAAAGCTATTCATTTCTAGCTTTTAAATTTTAATTGAAGGTTAAATACAAACCAATATTGTTATTTTTACCATTGCTGTAGATTCGCATTGCATGAAATACTTAGCTGCCATTGGCAAATACTTCATTATGGTTTGGGAAGTTTTTAAAAAGCCCACCAAATGGTCTATAATGAAGACCCTCATTTTAAAGGAAATAGATGAGCTCATTTATGGGTCCATGGGTATTATCATTTTTATCGCGTTTTTTATTGGGGGGGTTGTCACCATACAGACGGCACTCAACCTTACCAGCCCGTTGATTCCAAAAAGTCTTATAGGATTTGCCACGAGACAATCGGTAATATTGGAGTTTGCCCCAACCTTTACGTCCATCATCATGGTGGGGAAAGTGGGTTCTTATATCACCTCCAGCATAGGGACCATGCGGGTAACGGAGCAAATTGATGCCTTGGAAGTTATGGGGGTCAATTCTTTGAACTATCTGGTATTCCCAAAGATAATTGCCATGATGTTCTATCCGTTTGCCGTAGCCATTGCCATGTATGTAGGTATTTTGGGTGGATGGGTAGCCGCGGTTTTTGGGGAATATGCCCCAAGTGGGGAGTTCATTCAAGGACTACAATTGGATTTGATTCCGTTTCATATTACCTACGCCTTTATCAAAACCTTTGTTTTTGCTTTTTGCATTGCCACCATACCTTCTTTTCATGGATTTTATATGAAAGGTGGTGCCTTGGAGGTTGGTAAAGCAAGTACCACGGCCTTCGTCTGGACCAGTGTGGTCATTATTATTTCGAACTATGTATTAACCCAATTGTTACTTGGCTAATGATAGAAGTGGACAACATTCATAAATCGTTTGGTGATAGCCATGTACTTAAAGGGGTCACTACCTGTTTTGACCAAGGTAAGACCAACCTTATTATTGGGCAGAGCGGTTCTGGCAAAACGGTCTTTTTAAAATGTCTTTTAGGACTGTTCGTGCCGGAACAAGGCAGCATTTGTTATAGCGGACAGAAGTATGGAGAGCTAACCTCCGATCAGCAACGGGACCTGAGACAAGAAATGGGGATGGTTTTTCAAGGCAGTGCCCTTTTTGATTCCATGACGGTTTCAGAAAATGTGATGTTTCCCATGGATATGTTTACCAAGCAAAGTAAGGCAGAAATGCAAGATCGGGTGGACTTTGTATTGGAACGGGTGAATTTAATAGATGCCCACCACAAATTCCCTTCCGAAATTTCCGGGGGAATGCAAAAACGTGTGGCCATTGCCAGGGCCATTGTAATGCGACCAAAATACCTGTTTTGTGATGAGCCAAATTCCGGATTGGACCCTAAAACGGCCATTCTTATTGATAACCTCATCAAGGAGATTACAGAAGAGTACAATATTACGACCGTAATCAATACGCACGATATGAACTCCGTAATGGAAATTGGTGAAAAAATTATCTTCCTAAAGGACGGACATAAGGAATGGGAAGGCACCAATAAGGAAATTTTTAAAACGGACAATGAATCGGTGACCGATTTTGTCTATTCTTCAGAGCTTTTCAAAAAAGTACGCCAAATGTATATTGAGGAACGGAATTGATTTTGATGTTGGATGTTTGACGCTACGCTTCAAGAACCAAGACCGCTGTGCTATAAGATACAGGACATAAGATTCTCACGCGAACTTGACATGCTTATCGCACCGATTAAAAAAATCACTACTCTTTAAAATTTTTGAGTTTGAACTTGATACTTGTTCTTGACTCTTAAGGTTAAAAAATCACGACCGTTACACTGCAAGAATCAAGAAATAAGATTCTACTGATTGCATCACATACTCATAGTGGCGATAAAAATCACATCCACTACACTTTAAATTTTGAGCTTGAGTTTGTATTTGATTTTTGTGTTTGAACTTGACAACAAGTCCTACCGCACTTCCTGCACCAGAATGGTACTGTCCTTCACCCTAGTTTTTAACCATTGGGTTATTCTTTTTAGGTCGGTTGCGCGTTGATCATCGGTCAGGCTGTCCTTCAATTTTACTTGAAACAAGGAAACGGTATCCATTTTATCAAAATCGGTCTGTACCCTATTGGAAAAACCTATTCCTGCTATAGAGGCGTAACTAATTTTGGCTTCTTCCGTAATATCCTTAAAAGGAACGTTACGTGCCGCCAGTTTCCCAAAACTAGCCACCTCTTCTTCCAATACCCGGATGCGTTCGTCCTTGGTCAATAGTTCGGCCTTTTTGGATTCGTACAATTCGTTGACATAATCGAACTTTTGTTGGGAATCGTCTCGGCCTCCCTGCAACACCCGTAAATCAACATTGCCCAACCTAGAATAGGAGGTTTTTCTATTGCGCCAGGTATTGATGATATTTTCCGGAACTTCCTCCGTACCTAAAATGGCTACTTCAATATAGGAACCATCGTCTTTTTCAAAATGGATATCGGTCAAATCATTTTCATAACGACCGTTCGCCTTAAATTCATATACTTCCACGGTTTCGGCCAAAAACTCCTGGGCTTGCTTTTTAAACAAGGATTCCTGTAACACATCGTAAAAGGTAATGCCCGCGGGAATCATCACTAAAATCCCTACCAAAGACGCTATTCTGGCAATAAACTGCCTTCTTTTGGAATTCGCATAGCGTACCATGGGAAAACGTAAATATTTGATGACCAAAAACGTGGCCAGACCAATAAATATGGTATTAATGGTGAAGAGGTACATAGCCCCTAAAGCATAAAGGGGTTTTCCAATGGCCAAGCCAAAACCTACCGTACATAACGGCGGCATTAATGCCGTAGCAATGGCCACACCAAAAATAACGCTCGCAATAGTCCCTTTTTTAGCCCTTGCAATAACCAAGGCCAAGCCACCAAAGAAGGCAATCAACACATCACGGATATCTGGAGCCGTTCTTGCCAAAAGTTCAGAAGACTCATCCCGCAGGGGAAAAACATAGAAAAACAAAAATGCCGTTAAGACACTAAGGACTACCATCACCCCAAAATTCTTTAGGGAGCGGCGTAGCATATCAATATCGTTGATGGCCAAAGACATCCCCATCCCCAAAATAGGGCCCATCAAAGGGGAAATTAACATCGCACCGATAACAACGGCGGTAGAGTTGGCGTTAAGCCCCACGGAGGCTATAAAAATGGAACAAATCAAAATCCAAGAGGTGTGTCCCTTAAACGGAATATCCGCAATAATGGACTCTTTGGTAGCCGCCGGATCCGTATTACTGCGTATCTCTAAAAGTTCCCAAAGGAACTTACGGGTTTTGCCCAAAAGGCCTTTGACCTCCTTTTTTAACTCTTCGCCAGTATCACTACCGGTTGGCGAACCGTTATCTTGGTTTAGATTGTTCTCCATGGGTTAGGTGTATTGTTCTCCAAAATCATCGCCTACTTGGCCCCTAATTTTTTTAATGTCTTGTTGTTTGGATTTGGGATAAATCAATAAAATATCATCTTTATCCACAATTATATAATCTTCCAAACCGTCAACAACAACGATCTTATTTTTTGCCGATCTTATCATATTTCCCTTGGCATCAACCAAAAGGGTTTCACTATTGACTACCGCATTTTCTTCTGCATCCTTATCCAATTTTTCATAGAGTGCGCCCCAAGTCCCCAGGTCGTTCCAATCAAAACTTGCAGGTAAGGTATAAATGGATTTGGAATTCTCCAAGATAGCATAATCAATGGAAATATTCGCCGCTTTTGGGTAATTCTCAGCGATAAATCCCTGTTCATCAGCCGTATTATAACAGGAAGCCCCATTATCAAAAAGTTCAAACTGTTCCGCTTGATACATTTTAAAAGCATTGATGATGGTGCTCACGCTCCACATAAAAATACCGGCGTTCCATAAAAAATTCCCCTGTTCCAAAAAGTGTTTTGCAGTTTCCAAGTCGGGTTTTTCCCTAAACTGGGTTACTTTTTTTATGGGATTTTCATCCTCTTTTTCAAACTCTATATATCCAAAACCTGTATTGGGGTATGCCGGTTGTATGCCCAAGGTGCAGAGCACTTCTTCTTTGCCGCATTTTTCAAAGCAACTGACCACATCATTTTCAAAGGCCTCTTCATCTTCGATCCAGTGGTCACTTGGTGCTACGATCATTACCGCATCAGGATTCATCTTTTGGATCTTTAGAGCGGCATATAGAATACAAGGTGCCGTATTGCGCATAGCAGGCTCCAAAACAACCTGCTCTTGCTTTACCAGGGGCAATTGCTCCAAGACCAAATCATTGTACCGTTCGTTGGTCAATATTAAGATATTTTCAGTCGGAATAAAACGATTCAATCGGGCAAAGGTTTTTTGAATCAAGGTATCCCCTGTCCCCAACATATCATGGAACTGCTTTGGGTTATTGGTGGTACTTACCGGCCAAAACCGAGAACCTACCCCACCGGCCATCAAAACGGCATAATAATTTTTATTCATCTGAATCTTTTTAGTTTTTTATCAATTCTACTTCCGCATTGGGTTGGAACAAATACAAGCGGCCGGTGGCCAATTCCACACATTCATAACGCTTGGTCCTTTTCTTTCCTTTTTGGAACAATTTTCCGTTGTACAGTCTAAAAGTACTTCCCATGGGTAACTCAAAAACGTAGGAATGGTCCTTCTGTTGTGTTTCATCAAAGGCTTTTAAAGCAATGGCCAAACGGGCATCCGTACTACTGCTGGCTTTTGGGTTTTTAAAATGGTTGGCTATAATGGGCAGCAATGCGGTTGGGAATATCTCTGGTCGGATAAAAGGGACCATCAAATGTTGAAAGGTACGTTTCCATTCCAACCCGTGGGGTTTGATACGCCTTCCATATTTTTCAAAAGCTACCAAATGTGCAATCTCATGCACCAAAGTGATTAAAAACCGATATTGGTTAAGGGAGGCATTGACCGTAATTTGATGCATTCCGTCAGGCATTCTTCTATAGTCCCCATGCCGGGTGACCCTATGGTTTACAATTTTTAGGTTGACGCCGTATTCCTTGATCATTTCAAAACAAGGAGACACGGCCCGCTCCGGAAGATATTTTTGCAATACGTTGTCCACGGCAACAAAAATAGGGTTTCTTTATTTTTTGATGCGGAATATAATAGGTCCCGTTTTGTTTACTACCTGAAGCTGTGTACTTTTAAAAAACGATTCTTATGAAAGCTGCTTCTCGTAGTTGGGTATTAGCCATCTTGCTTATAGGTTGTATGCAACAGAAAGAACTTGAAGAGCAAGTCAGTTTTGTAGATGAAACCGTCCCGGGAATTGAAGGAAAAAAGGACTATTTGGATTCCCCATTTGTTACTGCCGGAAACCGAGTGTATCTCGTAGGCCACCAAAATGGGAGTTTCCCAGAATTGGGTTGGCATATTAAGGGCGAAATGGGAGGCATTTGGAACCATCCCATTAAATTGATGGATGGTTTTGAAGCCCAAATACAGGTAGAAGATGATACGATACGCCTAGATAAGGCAAACCGTTTTACGAATTATCCTTTTGCAAACGCACATCGGTATCAACTAAGTGAGAACTATCTTGAAGTTGATCGATTACAATTTGTTCCAGATGATACCGAAGGATTAGCGGTGCAATACCGGATAAAAAACACGAAGGACACTGCCCAAAACCTGGTGTTTAGATTTACGGCACACTCGGATCTTAGACCAACTTGGCTTGGGGAACGTACGCAAATGATCAATGGGCAGGATGCACCCTCCTATTCAAAGGAAATACAAGGTTGGACATTTAAGGACGCCAACAACCCATGGTACAGCTGTGTGGCGGCCGGCCGGGCTCCAGAACAAAAGTTTTCTTCATCTTTAAATCGAAAGGACCAAACCGCCTCGGCAAGCTTGGAATATGCTATCGTTTTGCCAGCAAATGGAATAAAAACCCTGACATTTACCATTGCAGGTTCGTATAAAACAAAAGAAGCTGCCCTTACCACCCTACAACATATCCAAGGTAAGCTTCCCGCACTGCTATCGCAAAAAAAAGAACGTTATCACCAATTGGCCCAACAAACCAAATTGACCATACCGGATAAAAAAATGCAACAAACCTTTGAGTGGCTCAAATACAACTGCGATTGGCTCATACGCACCGTACCGGAAATTGGGAGTGGCATAACCGCTGGTATCCCCGACTATCCTTGGTGGTTTGGGGTGGACAGCGAATATGCCTTACAAGGTTATATGGCGGTAGGGCAAGACGATGCTGTTTATAGCACCATTGCCCTTTTGGACAGTGTATCCAAAGCCCTTAACGGAAATGGAAAAATCATCCATGAAATGTCTACCAATGGAGCCGTTTTTAACTCTGGGAACATTAATGAAACACCCCAATTTGCAACTTTGATTTGGCGCATCTACCAATGGAACGGTGACAACGCATTTTTAGAACGCTATTTTCCCACCATAGAAAAAGGCTTACAGTGGCTTATGGAAACCAACGATTTGGATAAAAATGGGTTTCCGGAAGGTTTTGGCATGATGGAAATCCATGGTTTGGATAGTGAAATGATCGATGTTGCCGCCTATTCCCAAAAAGCGTTCGCAGACGCTGCGCAAATGGCACAAATTCTAGGCAAGGAAGTTTTGG
>CALEYA010000007.1 GCA_937926215.1 uncultured Croceitalea sp.
CCTTGATCGTCAATGGACTGTCTTAAAACAATATCGCCAAGACTAAAAAATCGCAATCCAACTCCAAAAGCACTTTGGTCATTTATTTTGTTGTAAAAATTGGCGGAAAGCAAACCGATATCGTTTACTATACTTTCCAAGAACGGGGTATACCCAACGGCAATACCTACTTTTTGATCACTGAAAGCATACTTGGCCGGGTTCCATTGTTGCGAGTACACATCTGCGGAGGTTGCCACACCCATATCCCCCAAGCCAGCAGCGCGGGCATCAGCGGAAATATTTAAAAAGGGCAAGGCTGTTGTAATGGCACGTTCTTGCTGTGCTGACATTTGTGCCATAGCAAACAACGTTAATACAAGAATTAACTTCTTCATTTTCTCATTTTATTTAAAGTGGTCGAATTTGCGAATAAACAACTAATCTTTCAAATTATTTAGACGTACTACCATTAAACGGGCTTTTCATCGAATTCTTGTATAAGTTTAAATTATTTTCCAAAAAAATACGTTCGCGCAGGCATATCCATGTTAAACTATCAAGAGCACCATACTATATCCGTGTTTCTAACGTTTTAAATTCAGCGCAGATGCTAATTTCCGTTTTGGAATATTTTTGTGTTTTGATAAAATATACTGGTCATCTTTTCGTTCTATTGCCGAAAGTGATTGAAATCAAATAAAACTAAAACTCCGATAACGAAAGCTATCGGTAGATTGAACTCAAGTCTTAATTATGAAAAAAAGCTTTTTAAAAGTTGTACTTTCTTGTTTTGTTGTAGCAGGATTTTTATCCAGTTGCAAGAATTCGTCTTCTTCCTCCTCCAAAAACGTATCGAGAGCTACCGGGTGGAACATCAATTCCAAGAAGGAAGGAAGTTTTCAATACAATACGGATTTTAAGGAACAGGCAACTCCCCCGGGAACGGTATTTGTTGAGGGTGGTACTTTTACAAAAGGTAAGGTACAGGATGACATCATGCACGATTGGAACAACTCCCCAACGCAGCAGCACGTGCAATCCTTTTATATGGATGAAACGGAAGTGACCAATAAAATGTATATGGAGTACCTGGATTATCTTAAAAAGGTATATCCGCCGGAAAATCCCATGTATAAGAATATCTATATCGGAGCTTTACCAGATACTTTAGTTTGGAGAAACCGTTTGGGCTTTAACGAGACCATGACGAACAACTACCTGCGTCATCCAGCTTATGCGGAATATCCCGTAGTTGGTGTTAACTGGGTACAGGCTACGCAATATGCGGAATGGAGAACCGATAGGGTAAACGAATACTACTTGAGTAAGGAAGGTTTTATTGAAGAAGATGCGCTTTATGGTGTACTTAATGGTGAAGTTGGCGGTACTTTTAGTACAGAGGCTTATTTGAACAATCCAGAATCTGTATATAACGGACAAATTGACTCTTTACAGGGCAAGCAGAAAAAAGATTCCATCAATAGCTTCGCGAAAAGAAGTAGCGGAATTATCAGTCCAGAATACCGATTACCAACGGAAACGGAATGGGAATATGCAGCACAGGCCTTAATTGGTTCTAGGGAATACAACAACTACAGAGGTAGAAAAAAATATCCTTGGGAAGGTGACTATACCAGAAGCGGACAACGTTTGGGGCGTGGTGACCAGTTGGCCAACTTTAAGCAAGGGAAGGGTGATTACGGCGGTATTGCCGGATGGTCAGATGATGGTGCTGATATTACCGCAGAGGTAAAATCGTATAAACCCAATGATTTTGGGCTGTATGACATGGCCGGTAACGTTTCTGAATGGGTGGCCGATGTTTACAGACCTATTGTAGATGATGAAATAAGTGATTTCAACTACTTCCGTGGTAACGTGTATCTTAAGAAAGCCATTGGTGAAGACGGGAAAGTCCAGATTCTTAGGGATTCCGTTGTTTATGATACCTTACCAAATGGAAAAATAGTGGCATTAAACCTGCCGGGCGAAATTAAAGAGGTTGCCGTTGGAGAAGAAGAAACCTATTTAAGGACCAACTTTTCCAGCAGTGATAACCGAGGCTATCGTGATGGGGATGCAGGTTCTTCGAGATTCTTTGAGCGTTTTAGCGATGAAAAAGACGATAATAGAAAAATGTACGATGCCCCTAAGCACAAAGTGGAGCGTGATTCTACCGGCAAACTATTGCGCCAGTATGACACCTCCAACTACAGGACTTCTTTGATTAATGACGAAGTACGGGTATATAAAGGTGGTTCTTGGAGAGACCGGGCATTCTGGTTAGATCCCGCACAAAGAAGGTATATGCCACAGTATATGGCAACGGATGACGTTGGGTTTAGATGTGCCATGTCCAGGGTTGGTTCAAAATCCAAAACAAAAAACAAAACGGTTAGACACAAAAAAGTCAAATAAACTTGTAGTGTCTTATCAAAATAGTGAGCCCCTAGCTTTAGAGTTAGGGGCTTTTTCTATCTTAGGCGTATGAATTTAAATGAGCTACACCAACTGTTCCTAAAATTCCCGACAGTTTGCACGGACACCAGAAAAATAACCGAAGATTGCCTCTTTTTTGCCCTCAAAGGCCCCAATTTTAACGGGAACAAATTTGCGGCTGAAGCCCTAAAAAAGGGAGCTGGCTATGCCATTATAGATGAAGCTTCTTTTAAGGATGGGGACCAAACCATCTTGGTCCATGATGTTTTACAAACACTGCAACAGCTGGCTACTTTCCATAGGAACCATTGCAACGCAAGGGTCATTGGTCTAACGGGCAGCAACGGAAAGACCACGACCAAAGAGCTTATCCATGCCGTATTATCCAAAAAGTACAAGACCATTGCCACAAAAGGCAACCTTAATAATCATATAGGCGTACCGCTCACCCTATTATCCATTAAAGAGGATACGGAAATAGCCGTTGTGGAAATGGGGGCGAACCATCAGGGGGAAATCGCTTTTCTAAGCAGCATAGCCCAACCGGATTTTGGTTACATTACCAATTTTGGAAAGGCGCATTTGGAAGGTTTTGGTGGGGTTGAAGGTGTCATCAAAGGCAAAAGCGAACTGTACGCTTATCTGTTGGATAACGACAAGCATGTTTTTCTAAATGCCGATGACCCCTTACAGAAAGAAAAACTATCCAACTACATTAAAAAAATAGGGTTTAGCCAAGAGGACAGTCATTACTATTCCGTTTCGTTTTTAGGCGCAGAACCTTTTGTCAAACTTCGTTTTGAGGGACAGGAGGTAACCACAAAACTCATCGGCGCCTATAATTTTACCAATTGCGCTGTGGCCCTACTTATAGGCAAATATTTTAATGTCCCCATAGACGCCATTATTGAAGCGGTGGAGCACTACACTCCAGAAAACAACCGATCACAACTCATAGAAAAGAACGGGCACCGTATTATCTTGGATGCCTACAATGCCAACCCTACCAGTATGGAAGCGGCACTGCATAGCTTCAAAAAAACGAAGGCCACTTCCAAGCTATTGTTTTTAGGCGATATGTTCGAGCTTGGTGATGCCGCCCAAGAAGAACATCAAAAAATTGCGGATACGATTTTGGATATGGGTTTTGATCATGCTTTTTTAATCGGTGAAAACTTTTATGCCACTAATACGGAGCTTCCCAGGTTTGCAACTTTTGATACTGCCAAGGCCCATCTAAAGGAAATACGTTTAAAACCTTCCGCTATTTTGATCAAAGGATCCCGTGGTATGGCGCTAGAGCGATTGTTGGACGAGCTTTAGATATTAAACTTTTCACAAAACGGTTTTTTAGTGAAATGCCAGCACCCCATTTTCGTACTAAAGGTCAAATACTTTTATCATGGAAAGGAACCAAATTGTTTTTGACGGGGAGTGCAATCTTTGCAACGGTGTTGTGGGATGGCTACTACGATTTGCCCCGGAAGATAGTTTTGATTTTGTGGCTTTTCAATCGCCACGGGGTCAAAAATTATTGAAACAACACGGTTTTCCTACTACAGCACTAACCACGGTCATTTATTTTGATGAAAATGGGGCACATACCCATTCCGATGGATTCCTAAAAATCATTTCCCGAATTCCAAATTGGAGGTTGGTTGCCGCTTTGTTGGCATTTATACCTAGAATAATAAGGGATAGTATTTACAACCTAGCATCCAAAAACCGGGTAAGTTGGTTTGGAAAGTCCAAGGGTTGTGCGGTAAGTTTTAGATAGTGGAGTATACTGGATTCGAACCAACGACCTCTGCCCTGTCAATGGCAGAATTCGCTCCCTGCCTGCCTTAGTGGAGTGTATTGGATTCGAACCAACGACCCCCGCCCTGTCAAGGCGGTGCTCTAAACCAACTGAGCTAACACTCCAGAATTTCAATTAACCCCTACTATTTTTTTGCAATGGGGCTGCAATATCGTAAAAATGTTACCAATCTCCATACTCCGCGGAATTCTTTTGGGTCTCGTGCAAGGTAATGTGCAACAACTGCCCTTTTTCCAAAGCCGGTTTTAGGATATCATAAATGACTTTTACGAAATTCTCGGTCGAAGGCATGATATCCTTGAACTCCTCACAATCCTCATTCAGGTTTTTATGGTCAAAACGTTCCTCCACTTCATTCTTGATCAGTATCCCCAAGTCCGCAAGATCCATTACAAAACCGGTTTGCTGGTCTACTTCCCCCTTGATCCTAACCTCTAAATCAAAATTATGGCCATGGTAATATGGGCTGTTGCACTTGCCAAAAACCTGCTGGTTTTTCTCGTCACTCCAATTGGGATTGTGCAAGCGGTGCGCCGCATTAAAATGTGCTTTTCTACAAATGGTAACTATCATGCGCTCAAATAAACTTCCTTGGGGCAGTATACCCTTTGGCGGTGTCAATAAGATTGCAAAGTTACTTTAAAATATAGTTCCCACTAAAATTGAAGGCCTTCCCAAAACGCTAAATGTTATATTTTTTTCAAAAATTCCAGACTTAAAGGCACTTGATCCACAACACGCGAAGATTCGTCCTCAATAAACATATATTCCACCCCGTGCTCTTTTCCTTTGAGCACCAGTGCTTTGATATCTATCATACCGGAACCCAATACCACATTGGTTTCCACATCCCCATGCCCGGTGTGGTTCCCTACGGTACCTTTCTCCATATCCTTTAAGTGCATAAGCTTGAACTTGTCTGGGTATCTTTCAAAAAGCGCCATCGGGTTTTCGCCTCCATGTACTACCCAATACACATCCATTTCAAAATCGAAATGCGCAGCATTTTTGGCCATATAATCGAAAACGGTACCATCTTCATAGGGTTGAAACTCGTATCCATGTGGGTGATACACCAAAGTGATGCCCTTTTCCTTTAAAAGCTTTCCCGCCTTATTGAATATAGTAACTGCATTCTTTGCATTTTCCGGAGCGAAATAATCCTCCGCATGGGGAATCCATGCACACATCACATAAGAAGCCCCAAAGGCCTTTGCCCGTTGCAAGGATTTTTCCGGATGGTCCCGTAATTCCTCAAAACTGGCGCCAACGCTGGCGGTTTTCAATCCGTGCTCCTTCAACAAAGCAATAAATTTTGATTCTTCCAAACCATAGGTGTTCTCCCCACCTTCAATAATGGTAATGCCCCATGAACTAATCTTGGCCATTGTACCGGGTACGTCTTTTTCAAATTGATTTCTTAGGCTATAGAGTTGAATCCCTACTTTATCTTCCATATCGCTTTCTTGCTTACAACTTTGGTTACACACCAGTACTACCATTAAACTTAAAACCAGTATTTTTTTCATCTTTACGTTTCTTAGGTTAATAGATTTCCATTTTCATCCCATTCCGCTATGACTCCCCGCTTACTTTGGTCCACGCATTTTGCGATCCATTCTGGATCATACGCGACACCATGCTGGTCTAGCACATCTTGTGGAACACCATCCCAAACATTGGGCATATTGCCTTTGTATCCCAAATCTGCAATACCCACTTTAGAGGTATAATACCCGGTCACCACCAAATTTCGCATTAATGCGAAGAACTGGATTTCCAAGGCTTGCTCGTCCAATGGGACTTCAGTATCATGCCAACAAATTTGATCACATAGTTGTTTTTGTTGCTCTAGGGTGGCCGACTTAAATTCTACTCCAAATTCCGTATTGCATTTATGATCCAACCACATGAGCCCGCCAAGAAGGGTCGGTTTCATTTCCGGGATATCTTTACCCATAAACTCGATCAGTTCCGGAACTTCTGCTTCTATTGGCCCGCCATGGGGTTCTTTGGGGGGAAGGATTACGGTACTCAAAACCGCTATGGTCTCCATCTCATGCGCATTGAACAACTGTTCCGCATGCAACTTTTCTATACGCTCCAATTCTTCCGGTCTTCGACCAAAGTACTTTACATCCATTTCTACCCCAGTGACTTCAGGCAGATTGGCATTGTCCGTTTTACAACCATGGAACGCCAAGGCTGAGGCGCCTGCCCCAAGAATCATGGTTTCTATACTTTTTCTTCTATCCATGGTTTAAATATTCTGTTGTTTTAGTTGGTCTATAATATAATCCGAGGCCCTCCAAGAAAGTGCCAAAATGGTCCATGTACAGTTCTTATCGGCTTGCGATACAAAAGGACCCGCGTCCACGATAAAAACGTTATCCACGTCATGCAATTGCTGAAATTTATTGGTTACCGAAGTTGTGGGGTCGTCCCCCATTCTTGTAGTACCCACCTCATGGATAATTTCCCCCGGTTTATTCAACCCATAATCTTGATCTTTCCCGGGTTTGTTGCCCAGATAGATTCCGCCCATATTGTGAATGATTTCTTCAAAGGTATCCTGCATATGCTTGGCCTGTTTTACTTCTAGATCGGACCATTGATAATTGAATTTCAAGACCGGTATTCCATATTCATCGACCGTAGTTGGGTCTATCTCGCAGTAGTTCTCAATTCTGGCAATGCCTTCCCCACGACCGCCAAAACCGATTACGGAGCCGTAGTATTTTTTTACTTCATCCCTTAGGCTATCGCCATAGCCTCCAACTTTAAGTCCAAAATACTTGTTCAAATCCCCTTGGTTCCATCCAAAACCATAATTGGGCTGTCCCATTCCGCCCCAAACCTCAATATGGTATCCCCTTGGGAAATCGAGCTTGGAGTTATCCCCCCACCAAGGCGAATAGACATGCATGCCGCCTACCCCGTCTTCGTTATAAGAAATTTTGCGGTTCATTAAGGCCGGTATTACCCCGGCAGCTCCCGCTCCCGTGGAATCATGCAAATACTTGCCCACAAGATTACTACTATTTCCCAATCCGTTAGGATGTTGCTTACTTTTTGAGTTTAAGAGTATACGTGCAGAACTACATGCGGAGGCCGCCAATACCACTACTTTACCCTTTAAAGAATATTCTTTTCTATCTTCTTTGTTGATGTAGGAAACCCCTGTGGCCTTTCCTTCTTCATTGGTCAATACCTCACGCACCATGGAATTGACAAAAATCTTGACCTTTCCGCCACTTTTTTGAGCCGGGAATATCAAACAACTTCCCGAAGAAAAATCCGCATAGGCTGAACAGGAGCGGTTACATTGCCCGCAATAGAAGCAGACACCACGATCGTTATTTATTTTTTTGGTCAGCATGGACAATCTTCCCGGAATTACGGGAACATTGGACTTTTTAGCTCCATTGATGTAAAAAAGTTCATGAAGTCTTGGTTTTGGCGGGGGAAGAAAAAAACCGTCCGGATCGTTTTCCAATCCTTCATTGGTTCCAAAAACACCGATCAGCTTATCTACTTTATCATAATAAGGTTTGACATCCTCGTAACCTATTGGCCAATCATCACCATGTCCATCCCTTGTTTTTCCTTTAAAATCCTTAGGGCCAAAGCGCAAGGATATCCTACCCCAGTGGTTCGTTCTCCCCCCTAACATTCTGGAACGCCACCATCTAAAGATTGTTCCTGGCGTATGCGTGTAAGGCTCCCCTTCTACTTCCCAATCGCCATAGGACATGTCCCAACCACCAAAAGCCCTATCGGTACCAGCACCCCTTCTTGGGGACTCGTAAGGCCATTTTAATTGGGTCATAGTTTTTGGATCTGCCGGATCAAAAAATGGTCCAGCTTCCACTACGGCAACATTTAGCCCTGCATCTGCTAATTGCTTGGTAGCCATACCGCCACCGGCACCGGAGCCTACAATGATAACATCATAAACTTGGGGGTTTTCTATAATTTGCATGTGTTTAGTTTTGGTTACAAGAAACGGGGGTTATTTATTGACAATATACCCCGTGCAATTCCTTTAGGAATTGCATAAAAATAAGCAAAATGGCAATAGGGTATGCTTTTATTTTATTATTATCAATGAAATGCTTGATTCCCTAAGAATTATGAAATAAATCAGCAGTCAAGGAATTTAAAAAAATGAAGTGTTTTAGTGAAAAA
>CALEYA010000008.1 GCA_937926215.1 uncultured Croceitalea sp.
TTTGGAACCTGGAAAATGCCCTGGGGAGAAGTAAACCGTTACCAACGTTTGACCGGGGACGTTCGTCAAGAATTTGATGATAACAAACCCAGTATTCCCATTGGCTTCGCAAGCGGTAGATGGGGTGCCTTGGCAGCATACGGGGCGCGATATACCACGGAAGGGGCTAAAAAAATATATGGTACCCGCGGAAACAGTTTTGTGGCGGCGGTAGAATTTGGAAATCGAGTAAAAGCGAAAACCATTTTAGCAGGTGGCCAGAGCGGCGACCCCAACTCCCCACACTTTGATGACCAAATTGAACGCTATGCCAATGTACAATGGAAAGATGCTGCCTATTACAAAGAGGATGTGCTAAAAGTGGCTAAAGAAACGTATAGGCCCGGGGAGAGGTGATAGTTTTAAGAGACAAGAGACAAGAGACAAGAGACAAGAGTTGGAAGTGCCTTACGGGTAAAACTGCAATCCGAACACTAAAAACTACGGACGAAGGGCTAAAATGGAAATACGAAAATAGAAGTTCGAAATCGGAAACCAAGCATTAGCTAGCCCCTTTTGAATTTGATTTTGTATTTGAGTTTTGAACCGGGAACCGTTACTCCCCTTCTTTGACCACAATAAGACTGGCCTTAGATCCCGTGGAAAGGTTCCAGCGGTTGTTGTGGATAATCTCGCCGGCCTCGTCCGTAACGATGACTTGGGCCGTATTGGGTCCGGAAGAGCCTTGGTTCAAGGCTTCAAAATCCAAGCGGTTAAAACCTTCGGTAAGGTTGATATTGATTCCTTTATAGCCTCCGGTCAATAAAATATTAGGTTCCACTACGTTGCCGTTCAAATAAATTCTTACGCGGTCCCCATCCACATATTCGTGGTCACGGCAAACAATGCCCACAAACTTGGCATTTGTTTTTACATCACCTAAATATTGGTCACCAAAATGTTCTTTGGAGCCTTTCTTTTCTTTTTCGCCAACCTTAGGGTCAATTTTAAGCCCTGTACCGGCTTTGACCAGTTCCCGGTCCGGTAGCATCTTAACGGTTCGTCCTTTGTTAAATGCGCTAGGGTCAATAACAGAAGGAATATTTAAAGACGTCCCACGGTTACTGCTCTTTACATCCAAATTGTTGTTGGCACCGACCTTTAAAGGTTTTGTCGTAGGGATATCCCCTTGGGCGAACCCAAATTGACATAGTGCCAAAAGCAATAGTGATGTAAGCAATTTTTTCATTGTAGGTTTTGTCGTAACAATCGAACTAAAATTAACAAATACCTTGCCAAGGCTGTAATAAAGTGGTGTTAAAAGGTGATTTATTCGTTGAAATCCTAATTGGCCAAGTAATCCTGTAGTTTTTCGGGCCCTTCCAAAAGCACGCGCACTATCTGAAGCGTACCATCAATTTTGGTATCGATATGCCATTTGATGAGGGATATATGGCCGTTTTCTATTTCTATTCCCGTAATACTTCGGGGATGCACACAACTTCCGTCATTAAAAAAAGGAATTTGTCCGGGTTCTGGAAAACGTGGTCTATGCGTATGTCCGGCAATGGTGATACGTAGATCATTCTTAAGTATCCAACGTTTTATCCGTTTTTCTATTCGGATAAGTTCCTTGTAGTTTTTAGCCGGACTTGTAGGGTCTGCAATGCCGAGTACTTGCAAGGGTTTCCATAGAATCCTGACTAAAAATCGTCCAATTTTCCAGCAGACATAGTTCCACCAATCTGCTTGATGTCCGTGGGTGCAAAAAAGTTCCTGTCCGGTATCTTTGTGTTTTAATACCAAGGCCTCATGATACGTAATGCCTTGGAAAAGTTCTTTGTCCACCCCTTCAATAGGTTCAAAATAATGGGAAAGGTGTTTGTCAACATAGCTACTGTCCCGGTACACCATATCATGGTTTCCCCAGACCATATGGAGTCGTTGCTCCATATGGAACTTCCGTAAAAGCTGGAATACATTTTTATGGGCTTCAAAAACGGCGGCAAAATTCAGGTTTTCCCAGAGTTCATCGCCATCGCCCAACTCGCAGTAGTCAAATCCTTCCCTGTAGTAATGGTTTAGGGCATGGAAATAGATGTTTCTATTGTTGGCAAAATCGTCTGCAAAACTATTATCCCCCCTATGGCAATCACTAAAGAAAATAAACTTGGAGCTATCATCAAAAGCGATGCTTTTTGCGTTTTTATAGGCGCGGTCTAGTCTTGTAAAAGAGGACATTGGGTGAAATTTCAATAAATATCCAAAAAAAAGCCCAGAACCCTTCGGAATACCTTAACAATTCCCTATTCCTTGTTTTTGTAACTTTATCCTACAAAAAACGACCAATACCTAATATGGAAAAGCATCCGAATGCAGACGGTCCACTTATTCAGTTGGTAAGCTTTAACAAGCTTTTGGAGCATTATGACCAACAAGCGCAAAGCGAGGATACCTTCTTGGCGTCACGGGCCAAACATGTGCTTAAGGTACAGGCCCCTTATCCAGAACTAAGGGATGGTTTTGATGACCTTTCCATTCTTGAAGAACGAAAAGAAGTTATCCAAACAATTCTTTCCGATACTTTTTCCAGTGTATTGACTAAAAATGAGATAAAAACAGCTTCTATACCTTACGCCAATGTGGTGTTTAACTCTTCGGAACGCTTTCAAAAGATTTTACAAGCAGCTGGGGAAGGCTTTGAATTGGAAATCCGAAACATGCCGGAAGACCTACATTACATGATGCAATGCATGGTGATTTTAGGATTCTACTACGGCTTTAATATTGATTTTAAGCGGCCATTGTTCTATGATATTCCCGATGCCAATGGGGTTATGCGCCATTATCGTATTTTGTACAATGCGGATTTTATGGAAATTACGCCAACGGATAAGGCAAAGGACCTAAAGCAGGAAGATCTTGATGAGTTGTTGGAAAATTTTGAGAATCTGGAACTATGGAAGGAGAAAATACCGCCCAATAGTTTTATTTCCAAAGGTTTTGTGGTTTCCAATATGTTCGATGTAACTGCGGAACACTCCATTTCTGAAATAAAATCCACCTTAATAGGAAGCAATAAACGCGGAAGCGAGAATTTCATGGAGAATTTCCAGGATACCTTTCGCTCGTTGTTCAACCTTAAGGATATTTCGGTAGGATTTACGGGGTATGATCCAAACACGGACCGATTTTTAAGGATCCATGGTAAAGGCATTGAAAGCTACATCTTAAAAGATAAAGAGATGGAGTCTTGTAACAGTCTGTTATGCAGTAATTCTTATGGAAAATTACTTACGGAAAGTGCGTTCTTCGCCATAAGTAATGTAGAAAAGTACCATAAAAAATCGGACGGTGGACAGCCCTATGCCAACCTTTACGAACAAGGAATACGGAGTGCCATTCTTGCCCCTATTGCGGATGAAGGCAACCTTTTGGGAGTGTTGGAACTGGTCTCCAAGAAATCAAATGAACTTAATAGCATCAATGCCAATAAGTTGATAGATGTAATGCCCTTTATTGTATCTGCAGTATTGCGTTCCATAGAAGAAGAACAGAACCTTATTGATGCCATAATCCAACATGAATGTACCACGGTACATTCCTCGGTATATTGGAAGTTCCAAGAGGAAGCCAAACGGTTTATGACAGAGGAACTTAGTGGAAACCAACCTTCATTTAAAGAAATTGTTTTTAAAGAGGTATATCCACTTTATGGGCAAATAGACATCAAGGATTCCTCTAAGGAACGGAATATGGCGATTCAGCGCGATTTGATCATACAGCTATCGGATATTAAAACGGTATTGGACAGCGCGCTTCAAAAATTTAAATTGCCCATTTATGAGGAGTTGTGCTTTAGGGTAAACGACCACCTAAATGAAATTAAGGAAACCTTATATACCAATAGCGAACAGGCTGTTTTTGATTTTGTGCAAGAAGAGGTAAACCCCGTTTTCCATCATTTAAAGCGGGAAGATAAAGGCTTGAAAAGCCAAATCTTGGCTTATGAAAGCCAAATAGATGGCACTACCGAATCTTATTATGACCATAGGAGGAACTATGATGAGAGCGTTATGGAAATCAATAAGAAACTGGCCGCAATGTTGGATAGGAAACAATTGGATGCCCAAGAGATGTTTCCCCATTACTTTGAGCGTTACAAAACGGATGGCGTGGAACACAACATGTACATTGGCAGTTCCATTGCGCATGACCGCACTTTTAATGACCTTTACTTGAACAACCTTAGGTTATGGCAATTACAGGTTATGGTAGAAATGGAAAATCGCCATTATGCATTAAAGCCAAAGTTGCCCGTGAAATTGGATGTTGCTTCGCTAATGTTGGTGTATAGCACCCCTTTGGCAATTAGATTCCGAATGGATGAAAAAAGATTTGATGTAGACGGCACCTACAATGCTAGGTACGAGATCATCAAAAAAAGAATAGACAAATCATACATCAAAGGCACTAACGAACGACTTACCCAAACAGGTAAACTTGCCATCGTTTATTCCCAAAAGAAGGATGAAAAGGAGTACTTGCGCTACGTTAAATTCTTAAAGTCCAAGGGCTATTTTACCAACAATATAGAAATTGTGGAGTTGGAAGGACTGCAAGGGGTTACCGGTCTAAAAGCCATTAGGGCGGAAATCTTATATAAGACGGATGAAAAATCCGAGAAGACCTATACGTACGATGATTTAATGGAGGAGCTTAAAAATTAGTACTTAAAATTGCATTCTGTCCGGGCCAAAAAAGCGAAATGCAATTCCAAAAGCAATCACGGAAATTATGATTCCAATGATAAAAATGGTGTAGGTCAACCGCAGTATTTTGTATTTTCTGTGCAGGACCAAGCCTAAAAAGTAAAGGTCCTTGGTCAACGAAGAATAGATGTAGTCCCTATCCTTTACCAGTTCCTGTATGGCCCACTCATAATCGTCTAGTTTCATCTTATGGAAGTTTCCAAAAAACAGAAGGTTCACCTTTTTATTGGTCACATCCTCCTTGGTAAATTGTCCTCCAGTAACGTTGGGACGGGTTGCCAGAACTGCAAGAACCATGGATATTACGCTAAATGTTATAAAGATAAGGGTAGGGTAAATGAGGTAGGCATTGGATGGATTATCCAATTTTGGGATAAGGTTGGACAAGGCTACGGAAATAACTATGGCATTTACGGATAAGAGAATATTGGCCTTGGTATCCGCAATATCGCTTAAGGTCAAATGGTTTTTAAGTGTGACCCTAAACAGCGTTTGTATACCGCGGTCCGGGCTTTCGCTTTTATATTTTGCCTTTAAGGCTTCTTTTTTGGCAATTTCTTTTTCCGACTTTTTGTCCTTTATCAACTGCCTTAAGTTTTTCTGTTTGGAACCTTCCCAATGTTCTTTGGCATAGTCCGTATAGAATTCATGTTCGTTTCGGAACATTTTAATGTTCTCATTACGCCATTCTTTGTCGCTGTACGACGCAAGGCCCAGCTTTTTTAATTCCTCTTTTAGAAAATCCGTGGTTTCCCAGTAGCTCTTTTGCGCAAAATGCGAGGCGTCCGCATCACGTATTATTTTTTCCAACAAGGTTTGTGGCTCATAATGGCGCTTGGTGGCCATAATTATGGAACTTACCATGCTAACCTTATCTTCTGGGTAATCCATGGATTTTAAATAGTTGGTAGCGATGGAACAACTATTTTTTTCATGCCCTTCCACGCCTTGGGAATATCCCGTGTCGTGAAACCAAGCGGCTAAAAGCAGCTGCTCTTGTTCAACTTCCGATAGCTGATGGTTGGCAATGAGCTCTTTAGTGCTCTTAACTACGCGTTGCGTATGTTTAAGATTGTGGTACAAAAACTTTTGGTCCAGTTTATTTTCAAGTAGATCCGAAACAAAGTCCTCGGCTTTTTGAACAATCTCTGACATAGTTGTATATTGAATAACCCAAAATACGAAATTTGGACGTAAGCCTAATGATATGAAAAAAATTTACCTTCTTCTTTCGGTTCTTTTGGTTGGTGCTTGCGCAACGCAAAAACCTAAATATGAAAACGCGTTTGATGGAAAATCCGTTGAAGGCAATACCGCGCTTTCCCATAGGTTTTATTTGATTGGCGATGCGGGTGTATCGCCTATTGGCGAAATGAACCCGGTCTTGAAGGCCTTTAAGGCCAAATTGGATAAAGCTGGTGCAAACAGTACCGCCATTTTTTTAGGTGATAATATCTATCCGGCCGGTCTTCCTGATAAAAAGGATGCTACCATACCCCATAGGGAGGCTAAAAGCCATTTGGACGCACAATTGAATACCCTTGCCAACTTTAAAGGGAAACCGGTTTTCATCCCGGGAAACCATGATTGGTATGCCGAAGGGCTCATCGGACTAAAAAGACAAGAAAAGTATATAGAAAAGGCATTAAACAGTAAGGAAGTCTTTTTCCCGGGAAACGGGTGCCCTATAGAAGAAATTGATATTAACGATGAGGTTGTTGTCGTCACTATTGACACGGAGTGGTTTTTGACCAATTGGGACAAGCATCCTGATATTAATGATAATTGTGAAATAAAGGATAGGGAAGGGTTCTTTTTAGAACTCGAGGACGTAATTAAGGACAACGCTAAGAAGACAACCATACTGGTCACGCACCATCCAATGATGAGCTACGGCTCGCATGGCGGGCAGTATTCTTATAGGAAGAATATCTACCCGAGTAACGGGAAGTTTCCTTTACCCTTTTTAGGATCTTTTATCAACCTTTTACGCAAAACTACGGGTGCTTCAATAGCAGACATGCAGAACAAGAGGTACAATACCTTAATCAATAGATTATTGACCTTGGCGCAATATTCGGAGAAGGTAATTTTGACTTCTGGCCATGAGCATAGTTTGCAGTACATCGTAGAGAAGAATACACCGCAAATAGTTAGTGGTTCTGGGGCAAAGAAAGGGGCAACCAGATTATTGAACGGCAGTACCTTTAGCACAGGCCAGATGGGATATGCCATTTTGGATGTCTATAAGGACGGCTCCTCAAAAGTGGATTTTTTTGGTGTTGAAGGAGAAAAAGAATCCCTGCTGTACAGCACTACCGTATTGGAAGCTCCTAAGAAAACCGTAATGCGCGAAGTTCCGGATAGCTTTCCACCTTATGTAGAAGCTTCTGTCTACACGGAAGAAGAGGTTGATAAATCGGGATTTTTTAGAACAGTTTGGGGAGAACGCTATCGCAAATATTATGCAACTAAGGTAAAAGCCCAAACGGTTACCTTGGATACCCTTTTTGGAGGGCTGACCCCGGTCCGAAAAGGCGGGGGGCATCAATCCAAATCCCTTCGCTTGGAGCACAAGGATGGAAGGCAATTTGTAATGCGTGCGCTTCGTAAGAGTGCGGAACTCTACCTTCAATCCTTGGCATTTAAAGAGGAATACGTTGTTGGGGAGTTTGAAGGCACGCTAACGGAGGCCATACTGACCGATTTTTATACAGGGGCACATCCGTATGCGCCTTTTACTATTGGTGAGCTTTCGGATGCGGTCGGTATTTATCATACCAATCCAAAACTGTATTATATCCCAAAACAGAAGGCTTTGGGAGGGTTCAACCAAGATTTTGGTGACGAATTGTACATGATCGAAGAACATGTTTCCGAGGGACACGATATCAACAGTTTTGGAAAGGCGAAGAAAATTGAAAGTACTTCGAACCTCATGAAAAAGTTGCGTAAAGACGAGGAATATAAAGTTGATGCCGCATTATATGCACGAGCGCGCCTTTTTGATATGATGATCGGCGACTGGGACCGTCATGTGGACCAATGGCGTTGGGCCCAGTTCAAGGATGATGCGGGTCGTAAGATATTTAGGCCCATCCCGCGGGATAGGGACCAGGCATTTTCCATAATGGGAGACGGGGCACTGATGGGTTTTGCTTCCAAGGCCATTCCGCCATTACGGTTGTTCGAAGGTTTTAAGGAAGAAATCAGAAGTGTAAAAGGATACAATTCCTCTCCCTTGACTTTTGCTTTGGATATGGCTTTGTTATCGGAAACCACCGCTGAAACTTGGTTGCAGCAGGCCAAATACATTCAAGATAACCTAAATGAGGACGTTATTGATAGCGCTTTTGCCAATTTCCCCGAGGAAGTAAGGGATGAAACCATCACAGGGATGAAACGGGTATTGCTCTCACGTAAATCCAACCTGGTTGAAACCGCTAAAGCCTATTACGCAATCCTAAGCAAGTATAGTGTGGTTACGGGTACGGATAAAGATGATTATTTTGTAGTTAACACTACGGGCGATGGGTCATTGGATGTGAAGGTATACCGAATAAAAGAGGGCAAAAAAGCAGACTTGTTTTTTGATAAAACCTATGACCCAGCCCTTACCAAAGAAATCTGGTTGTACGGTTTGGATGATGATGATGTTTTTGAGGTAATTGGTGCTGCCGGTAAAATAAAACTTCGTTTGGTAGGTGGACATAACAACGATAATTACAAAATAAGCGAAACGGCAAAGGGTGTGCACGTGTATGATTTTAAGGATAAGAAAAACACCTATGCGGAGGCCTATAGCGGGAGGATACATAAAATTAGGGACTACGACACCAATAACTTTCAGTTTTTAAAGATAAAGGCGTCCAACAACCAACTTTTGCCTTCTATTGGCGCAAACCCGGATGATGGCTTTAGGATCGGTTTTTCCAACATATACACCTTCAACGGGTTTAGACAGAATCCTTTTACCCAACAACATACGCTTTCAGGGGCTTATTATTTTGCTACCAACGGTTTTGATTTGGCCTATACCGGGGAGTTTGCCAACGTTTTTGAAAATGTAAACTTGGAATTGGCGGCAAAATTTACCAGCCCTAATTTTAGTTTGAACTTCTTTGGCTTTGGTAACGAGACGGAAAATTTTGACGATGAGAACCCGTTGGAACTGGATTTCAATAGGGTTAAGATCAGAACGCTTAAGTTCTCCCCCTCACTGGTGTGGCGTGGACAGTTGGGGTCCAAGTTCCAAGTAGGTGCCTCCTACGAAAATTACGACGTGCAAGAGACCGAGGGCAGATTTGTTGAAGGCCTTTTTACCAATATGGATAGGGATACCCAACAGGATTTCTTTGGAGCGGAAACGGAATACAGCTATTCCAATACGGATAACACCGCCTTCCCTACTATGGGAATGGCTTTTTCCCTAAGGGGAGGTTTTAAGACAAACCTTAGTGAGACGGGGCGTACTTTTGGTTATCTGATTCCTAGTCTATCGGTTGACCATAGGTTAACACCAAACGGAAGATTGGTTTTCGCCACCAAACTCAAAGGACATTTTAATATTGGCAACGATTTTGAATTTTACCAAGCGGCAGATATTGGTGCCAACAATGGGTTGCGGGGTTTTCGTTTTCAACGTTTTATAGGGAAAACGGCCTTTTATCAAAATACGGATATAAGGTTCAGTTTTAGAAAGCAAAAAACCGGATTGTTGCCGGTTACCCCAGGAATTTTTGGTGGGTTTGACTATGGCCGGGTTTGGTTGCCCAATGAGGATTCCAATATTTGGCACAATTCTTATGGCGGTGGGTTGTTTGTTAACGGCTCCGATGTGATATCCGCTAATCTAGGCATTTTTAACAGCACCGATGGAATACGGTTTGCGTTTGGTGTAGGTTTTGGGTTTTAAGACTTGACCTTATTTTTTACTTAAGGGAATACCGGTATAAGTTTCTTCCTTTGGTCTTGGATTGCTCATCTGCGATGAGGAGTGTATCATTATCCAAAAAACAAACGGACTCTATTTGGGTTTCCAATTTTAAGTGGATGGTCTCAATAACACTTGTAGAAAAATCCTTGAAATCCACATCCCTTAAAAGATAAACATAGCCATAGCCAATAAGGGCAATGCTTTTCCCATCCGCGGTGATGTCCGCTCCGGTTACGGAACAGTTATCGGGATTGTTGCATAAATTGATTTCGCCAACGCGCGTTGCGTTATAGGTCCCGGGAACATCAGGAATGCGATAAACAAGGGTTTTGCCTTGGTAAGGCTTGGAGCGGTCCTTAGTAAAGATATACAAATGTCCTTGGTAATGGAGAAATGCCTCGGCATCATAAAACCGTTCCGCTTTTTTTGGCGGAAACCTCTTTTGTTCCGGGTATTGGAATTTGATTTTTTTAGCATCGATTTTATCGCCGCTTTCTGTTTGCGGATTAGGCAATTTATAGATGACCAGGTCCTTTCTGTAATTGTCATTGTTTCCAAAATCGCCAATGTAAAGATTTCCTGTTTTATCTCTTGCCAAATCTTCCCAATCCTTGTTATCGGCATTTTTCACCTTAAAATCCTTAACCAACTTCCCTTGCATGTTTACTTGATAGATATGGTCTTTGTTACCGTTATCCTCAATTACCCAAAGTTGGTCATCATAACATGCTAGGCCAGAAACCTCGCTTAGACTGTTTGGAAAACTTCCCAAGTAGTCTAGATCCCCATACCATGGCTTTTGGGCGCAGGCCTGTACAATCAAAAATGCACATATGAGGAAATGTTTATTCAATGCCTTGTTCTTTAAGAGGTAAGAAAATTTCGGCTTTCCAACTGAGCTCGTTCCCACCTTGATTTGGGTTGTGATAAAAATATTCAATCGGTTTAGATATAACCGTTATATTTTCTTTATTGGCATAATCCAATAGTCTGTACCAAGCCCTGTCTGACGTGATATAGTTACCATAGTACGTTGCCTTTATCGCAGGTATTGCCTTGTTCTTTTTGTACTTGATTTCCTTGTGCTTTGGAAGGCTATCGTTATAAACAATGGGAAAGCAGAAATTGTAGGTAACACTATCCGCTACCTGATTCCATTCTGTGACCTGGAGAAACGGAATCCCACTTTGTTTAATATTATTCTCCTTAAGAAAACCAATTATATAGGGAAAATCTTTTATCATTCCTAAGGCCTTTTCTTCTTGTTTGGTTTTAACCGTAACATAGGCGTAATAGGAAGCTTCTATACTGTCTTTGCCCACTATACCTACCTTAAATTTGTTTATATGCTCATTTAAAGCTTTCATGAATTCCCTCACGGTCCTTCTTGACCTTTTTTCAAAATCAGTATCGGAAAACGGAACTTTAATTTTATTGCTAAAACTATGATTTATGTCCGTTACATTTACCTGCACCCTGGAAGTCGAATCCGTCAATGGTTGTATATTCCATTCATAACGATGAATAGAATCGCTAAAGCTCATCTCTTGGGTTAGTTGATATATGGAACCATTTTGTTCTGTCTTATCAATGGTTCCCGCCTTAAGATCCCATTGTTTGAGCATCTGATTTATGGCGCCGGGAAAAGTATTGGCCTTAAAACGTATGGTATAATCGTAGGATTTTAGAAACAAGTACCATATCAATCCAATTAGTAAGATGCCAAGTACCGTATAGCCAAGTTTTTTCATAGGAAGTCCTGGATTAATTACTTAATTCAACTTCTTTCTCGACCGTCATTTTTAGGTTGTCCACCACAAAGGCTCCCAGTTTTCTACCCTGCCCCACGCCTATCTCAACAGCAGCCCGGTAATGGATGCCGCCGTACATTCTGCTTATTGCGGCTTCATCGGCAGCTTCGGTAAAAGAATTAAAGGATCTTATTGGAAGATCATAGGCAACCTCTGTATCATCATCAAAGGCAAAGTCATCCCCAAAAATACTTGTTAATGCTGTTGCCGCGGCACCTGAAACTACGCTATGGCCACTTGTATATTCTGGAAAAGGCGGGGTTTGTAATACGGGTTCCCAGCTATCATCAATATGGGAATTGATCAATGTTTCCGGTCTAATGAGGTTACTGCGGTATTTTTCGTCCCAACAGCTTATAAAAGCATCGACAATTGCAATGGATGTTTTGGTATAGGCATAGACGGTTTTTGCCAAATCCGAATTTGTCTTTCTGGAAGCAATTTTTGAGATGCCTATCCAGTGCGCCCCAGGGGTAATTTTTTTGGTAGCGAACATTAAATGTCCCCTAGTTACGGAAACGTAGGGATTACAGTCCCAAAATTGTGCGATGGCAACTTCCTCTGAAGTATCCCCTTTTGCCGTAATCTCTTCACTGATGGTATACACTTCTAAAAGCTCCTTGTAAAAATCCGAATCCTTTTCCATGGAGAAGGCTGGAGGGGGAGTTGGTTTGAATTGAGCGGCAGAATCGATTACAAAGGGGCGTATTTTATTCCAGTGGGGTTCAATGCCACTCATATAAGCCGGTGGTGTAGGTTGCCAACGAGAAGGGTCGTCGGAATCCACGGAAAACTTGGGCATTGTCCGCGTTTGTTTATAGTTGTCTTTGTCCATCCAAGCGCTTATATGTTCGGCTACTTTTAACCCATATTCTTTGGAGGTCATGAACTCTTTTGGGTTCTGCGTTTCCCACATCGTGTATAGGCTATCCCTATAAGTCGCAATCCTATCTTCGGAAAATATTAGCTGTTTGCTCAAATCAATATGGGCAATAAGTGCAGCTAGTCCATAATTGGTTTCCTCTGGTTTTTCTGGAAGAGGTATTGCGGTCAATTCCTTTAGTTGTCCCGCTAGGGAACTATACCCCCCATCCTTTTGGGCCAGGATTTCATAGGCCGCTATATTTGGATAAGCGTATATCCTACTGGCCACTGGAGGCGAGAAAATATCATGGATCATTACTTCTGTAACCTTGTCCACAGCGCTGTGGTACATTTCCGGGGAAATGGTAATTGGGGTGGTTTTAGTACTGCAGGATACAATGGTAAAAATACCCATTACCAATACTAGTAGTGTCGTTTTTCTAATTTGTGCTTTCATCGCTTTTCAATTTCATAAACTTGGACTTTTTCATTATTAAAAGTCGCTAATAAATATTCCTGATCATTAAGGTTGATAATGTTTAGATGCCTTATCGATTTATTGGTTAAATCCAAGCCTAAGGCGTTGCCCAAAATTAGGTCATTTTCATTTTTTAGCAATGCGCCCGGGAACGAGTCAAATCTTCCATGATATGGTTTAACGCCAAAATAATTTCCACCTATCAAAACTTCAGGCTTGCTGTCCTGGTCAAAATCGTGCAAAAGGAATGCCATTAATGGCGAAACCTGCAATTCTTGTGCAAAAGGTTGAAAACTAAAAGTTCCGTTTTCATTTTTTAGATAACCGGATTCTAGCACATTGACTTCCAGAATTCTTGAATCTGCCAGCTTTTCTTCATCAAAAATATCTTCCAATTTTTTTCCTGCGAAACTTTTATAAGTATTGAATTCTTTACGCAAGTAAATCAATTGGGCGGATAAATCGTCCAACCCTGCTAAAGTGTAATAATGCTCGCCTTTGGCCAAGGCGACAATAGTTTCGGTTTGTCCATTACTATCAAGGTCTCCGTAAATTAATTTTAGTGGCTTCTCCTTGGATGCCGTAAATTTTGAATTAAGGCCCCAATTGCCCAGCAAATAATCGGTATCCCCATCGGCATCGATATCAAAAGGCTGTATGGCTTGCCATAAACCGGATAGTTTATCGTTTGTGGCCGAAGTCTTTACAAGAGTGCCATTTTGATTTATCAGGAATATGGGAACCATCCATTCTCCAACTAGGATCAGATCGGTTTCGCCATCTGAATTAAAATCGTCCCAAACAGCATCGGTAACCATCCCCTCATTGAACGTTTTCAAAATGGTAAACGCCCCATTTTCATTCTGTAGAAGATAGGAATTGGCAGGTTGACCAAATTTACCGGTAACGGTATGCCCGCCAACAAATACATCTAAATCCCCGTCTTCATCAAAATCAAAAGGTCTGATAACGGAGGCATTCTCAAAGTAATCGGGCAGGCCCGATTTTACAAAGGTAGTATCGCTATTTACAAAATAACTGTCCGTCAACGCTTTTGCTTTGCCAGAGAAATGGGCACCCCCGGAACCGATAATCAAATCATTTTTAGCGTCATTGTTAAAATCCAATATGGTGGCGGAAATTTCTTCCTTAATGGAGTCGTTGTAGATGGCATTGAACTTTTTTGGAACAAATAAGGAATCTTTGTTCAAATAGACCTGGGAAGGGTTGAATTTGGAACCACCAAAGAAGATATCTTTGGTCCCATCCCCGTTTAAGTCGCCTACCGCAACAGCGGGCCCTCTATCGGATGCTTGATAGGGCATCAGTTTTTCCCTTATAAAGTCGGTATAATTATCTTCAATGTGTTCAAAATCAATTCCAAGGTTATTCGCGGTTTTTTTAAATAGTTTTTTACGTTTTGGTTTTAAAGAACTAAAATCAAAGGGTTGTGCGTTTTCCGGGGCGATAGTGAGGGTCTGGTTTACCTTAACATCTTTAATGACTTGATAGGTTTTGTTTGGCCACACTATTTTTATGGAATCTACCTTAGTGGCCGCTCCGTACCCAAAATGTATCATGGGTTCTGAGGACGCTTGGAAACCTCTAGTGATAAAAAGTTCCCGGTATTGCAATTTGCCTTTATGGTAAGCGAAAGCCTTTGTTCCAATGCCAAAGGGATTTTTACCCAAGTAGTTAAATTTCAATTTTAAATAGCTGGCTTTATCATCCGTTTTATTTTTATAAAGTGTTGCGGGACGGTTGATGTTGTTGGTTACCAAATCCAAATCGCCATCATTGTCAAAGTCTGCATAAGCCGTGGCCCCGGAGATAAGTGAATCCTTGGTTATCCAATCATTGGATTTATTTTCGAATTTTAGGCCATTACCTCCCTTAAACAAATAATTGCTTGCAGCGCCGGAGGGCATTAGCTCTAGGGCTTTTTGATCTACCAAGTTGGTGTTGTCCAGTTTTTTTTTGATTTGATCGTTGGAAGTAAACCTTACAAAGTCCAAGTCGTTTGGGCGCCTGACTATACCATTGGAAATAAAGATATCCTGCTCGCCGTCTTGGTCATAATCCGAAAAAAGGGCACTCCAACTCCAATCCGTTGCCGCCACACCACTTAAAAGAGCGGTTTCCATAAATTCCCCGTTTGGCTGATTGATATAAAGCATGTTTCTGGTGAACTGGTAATGATAACCATAGCGTTCTATCCTTAGCTTTTGTACTTGGATATTATCATCACCATCCGATGATTTTAGGGTAACCTCGTCCTCTGGAAGCATGTCCAGTGAAATTAAGTCTGGATAACCATCGTGATTAATATCGGCAACATCGTTGCCCATGGAGAAACGGCTTGTATGCCCAAAATACTGCTTTAAACTCTCTGTAAAAGTACCATCGCCATTGTTTAGGTAGTAGTAGTCATCCTCATGAAAATCATTGCCCACATAAATATCCGGATATCCATCTTGGTTGAAGTCCGATACGGCAACGCCCAACCCATAGCCGTTGATTCCGCCATAAATTCCGGCAGTTTCACTTACATTGGTAAACCGGTCACCGTCATTTCGTAATAGTTTATCCCCGGTTTGGTAATTTCTAGTGTATCGCAAATCCGCTTTGCCAAAGGACTCTTGGGTATGCACGGCGTGATTAAGTAAATAGAGATCCAGATCACCATCTAAATCATAGTCCAAGAATGCCGCCGATGAACTGTAGGAGTCAAAATCAAGGCCATATTTTTCCGCACTTTCAACAAAGGTAGCATCCCCATTATTGATATAAAGCTCGTTGTACCCATTAAAACCATTAATGCCAACCACGGCACAGACGTAAATGTCCAATAGGCCATCACCGTTTACGTCTCCCATGATAGCTCCCGTATTCCAGGTGCTGTTTCCCTCTATTCCGGCATTTTTAGAAATATCTTCGAACTGTAAATTCCCTTTGTTTAGGTACAATTTGTTCTTTACTTGGTTTCCTGAAAAGAAAATATCGACGAGACCGTCATTATTGATATCACCAACCGCAACTCCCCCGCCATTATAAAAATAGAGGTAGTCCAGAATGTTTAGTTCGTTGCTTTCCTGTAAAGTATTTGAAAATGTTATTCCGGTTTCTGAGGAAGGGGGGTTCATAAAAAGGCTTCCTTCTTTAGAGCCACAACCAAAACACAAAAAAAGTAAAATAACGCTTGTCCAAAATTTCATTGCCATTAGTAATTACTGTTCTTTTTTGATAAGAATACCGGTGCAGCGTTATTCATCCCTATGATGTAATGTGGTTCGGACCCAATTAAGATTTTAGCAATACTTCTAGCGGGTCCGGAAACGCTAATATTCCAATCTTTAGGGCTTTGAAAACCACGGATTTTATCAAGTTTCAAAAATACGCCATGCGAGGCATCCATCCTACCTAGCTGAGTACTAATTTCATAATTGTTCCCAACAGCTAGAATATCTTTATAACCGTCAGCATCAAAATCTTCAATCCAGATATTATTTACGGTCGATACCTGTGCTTCAAAGGGTAGCGGCTTTTTAGTAAAATTAAAACCGCCCTCGTTAATAAAATGGCAACTGGACAGCTCGTATGCCTTTTTTTTGAATGCCGTGTCCAGTTTTTCATGACCAAAAAGACTGCCTATATTTTGATTGGCGAAAGCCGAGTAGGAGAGAAACTTCTTATTTAACCCGGGCATTTGTTTGGTAAGCTCATCTTTTGAAGCAAACGGGGTTTCTTGGCCGTTATAATAATAGGTAACCAAGGGTTCTATAGAGCCGTTGTCGTCAAAATCCTTGCTATATAGTGTTATAGGTTCTTCCAAGGAGGCATTGAACTTACTGTTCAACCCCCAATTGCCTACCACGATATCAATATCCCCATCTTGATCAAAATCCGCGGCCTTTACCGCGTTCCACCACCCATGGGTGTCTTTTAAGCTTGGGTTTTGCAGAAGTTTTAAGGTTTTACCATCATTTAGCAGTATGGAGATGGGCATCCAATGTCCCACTGCAATAAGGTCTTTAAAACCATTTCCATCAAGGTCTACTGCTAAGATGTCCTTTATATTGCCCAATGTTCTTAACCCCGGAGCTATGCTTTCTGTTTTATCTTTAAAATTACCCTGTCCGTCATTTTCAAATACATATTGCGTAGGTGACTTACCAAACGCCCAAGGGACTTGATCGGCCGTTATAACGATATCCATATCGGTATCATTGTCATAATCAACGGCAATAACTTTTGAGGCATTGATGTGGTAATTTTTAAATTGAAGTGAATCTTTTATAAAGCGACCATTTTGGTTGCGGTACAATCTGGGCCATAACTTTTCTGAAGATTTAAACTCATTACCTCCGCTAACGACCAACAAGTCCAAAAACCCGTCATTATTTGCATCAAAAAAGATGCTTGAGGTATCTTCATTAAAAGCATCTTCTTTAAAAAGGGTTTCTTGTGCCCTGTCGAATTTGCCGGAAGCATTTTGAAGGAATAACGCGGATGCTTGTGTTTTTGCCCCAGTAATGAAGACGTCTTCCCGGCCGTCCAAGTTAACATCGGCTACCGCAATACCAGGCCCTTCATTGGTGCTTGCAAAAGGAATCAATGGATCTCTGTTGAATTCAACGGTATTTTTTTCTAGGTGTTTAAAATCAAGCGCTGTGGTACTCTTTTCCAGTGCTAGAAAATCTTTGGTATGGTTTACCTTTGATTCAAGTATCTGGGCATCTACTTTGTTTAAGGTAATCATACCTTTGGCCCCAATATTGAAAAGTTTTTGTGTATGCCCCGTAGGCCATTGTATCTTAAGGGAGTCGATTATGGAATCTTTTCCTATGCCGATATGTACCCTGTTGGGAACAGCCGATAAATAAGCCCGTGATGGAAAGTTCTCCGTACTAATTTCCTTTTCCTTGATATAAGCATATAGTTTTACGCCTACCCCAAACGTATTTTCTTTTCCCCCTTTTAGTTTTATTTGTAGGGAATTGGAGGCATCATGTTTTTCTGATTGATTTTTAAGTAAGAAAGCTTCTTCATCTACGTTGTTGACCACAATGTCCAAATCCCCATCATTATCCAAATCTGCATAAACACAGCCATTGCTAAAAGATGCTTCCTTGGTATGCCATTCTTCCGTTATATCTGCAAAGGACACACCGTTCTCATTTTTAAAAAAGTAGTTGGCAACTTTCTTTTCCGGTATCTCATTAATAAAAGCCATTTCCTTTTCCGTCATACCCTTTGCTATTCTCTTTTGGATATTGTCATTGGCAATGAAACTGATAAAATCCATGTCATTGGTAGCGCCTTTAATACCGTTGGAAACAAATAGATCTTTAAGGCCATCGTTGTCAAAATCTGCAAGAAGGGCACCCCAGGACCATTCTGTTGCTGGAATATTACTGAGTTCGGCAACTTCACTAAATACATTCCCTCCTAAGTTGAGATGCAAGGTGTTCTGCATGTATTGCGGAGCATATCCATTCTTAAGGTATTGTTGGTATGTGGAGTAGGGGTACTCCAAGCCAGAAGTTTTGTAGGTTTTTAAATCCTCTGGCAACATATCCAAAGATATAATGTCCATGAAACCATCATTGTTGACATCGGCAATGTCATTGCCCATTGAAAAGTGTGATGTGTGGCCTAATTTTAAAGGGTCTGAAGAGATTATTTCTTTAAATGTACCGTCCTTCTGGTTCATATAGAGGTAGTCATTTTCAAAAAAATCGTTTCCAATATAAAGATCTGGGTAACCATCATTGTTCAAATCGCTAACACTTAAACCCAAACCATAGCCAATATCCCCTTGAAAAATGCCCGCTTGGGTCGATACGTCTTCAAACTGTCCGGCATTATTTCTGAAAAGGCGATCGCCTGCTTTTGCATCAACATTCTTACGTCTACTGCCTTTTCCATAGGTTCTGTTAGGGTGAAGGGAATGGTTCAAAAGGTACATGTCCAAATCCCCATCCAGGTCATAATCAAAAAAGGCCGCCTTGGTAGAATAACCAGAAAAGTCCAATCCGTACAATTCCGCTTCTTCCTTAAAAAAAGGAACCCCAGAAGTATTGATTCCCTGATTTACATAAAGCAGATTTTTTCCTTTCAGATTTTCACCAGCATTGACTTTACAGATATAAATATCCAGTAAACCATCATTATTTATATCTACGTGTGTGACCCCGGTGGTCCATCCATTTCCATTTTCTATTTTGGCACTATCGGTTATATCTTCAAAAACAAAATCACCTTTGTTTAGATAGAGTTTATCCTCGTTTTGATTGGAGGTGAAATAGAGGTCGATTAAATTATCGTTATTAAAGTCAGCTGCAGCAACGCCCGCACCATTATAAAAATAAAGGTAGTTGAGGATATTTAGTTCTGGGCCGGATGAAAGATCGTTTTTGAAAGTAATATTGGTTTTTGAGGAAGACATTTTAACAAACAATCGTCCCTCTTCTTTTTTACAAGAACTCAGTAAAACTAGAAGTATACCAAAAAAACAACCTATTTTTTTCATTGTAGACAAGGGACCAAAATACTATAAATTATGGAATAGCACTAGGGTCCATATGTTATAATTTAAAATTATAAAACAATGTCATCATGCAAGGATAAACAGCTAAAAACTATGAAGATACTATTGGTACTTCCCATAAAGGGAGACAACTTGCTAATTGGTATTAGAGGTCTTCCTAAAACTGAAATTAGAATTCCCTTGATGGGCCAATGTCCTTAATGGAAAATTATATGTAGCGCAATTAATGAAACAATCATACCTATACCTGCTTTAGCTAGTATGGGGGATGCCGGTTCCGCCTTGAGTTTGTCTTTTATAAAACCGGTTCTAGAACCTAACCATACTATTGCAAATCCTATTAATATAACCCACATGGCCCTTACTAGATAGTTCATGTCCGGGAAAGAGTAAATGAATAGAAATTGTAACGGTACGGTTGCTAGAAACCCAAACAACGCCACCCGATGTTTGGGAGCCATAAGGAAGGCTGCAGCGCATATCAATACTACAATGCCACAATTGATAAAATACCGCAATTCATTAAGGGTATGCGTAAATGCAGCACCAGAGTCCTTAAACTTTATATAAAGCAGTACTATACCTATAATCACTCCAGAAATGAAAGATAATAGAATTGCTCTTTTTCCGGACTTTACCACTTGCTGATCGGTGGCATCTTTCTTAATGTATACTTTGTAAATATCAATAGACCACAAGGTGGCCAAAGAATTGAAAGTAGAATCGACCGTACTCATTAAAGAGGCGAATAGGGCGCATAGGATAAGACCTTTTAAGCCAACAGGTAAATAGGTGTTTACCAAATAAGGAAAAGCGGAATCTGGATCTACCAGTCCGTCTTTGCCTAGAATACCGACCAAAGCAATACCGGGCAATATGATAATGGCCGCCATAAAATACTTCATTACGCCACCGACCATGAGCCCTATTTGGACATCTTTCAAACTTCTGGCAGCTAAGGAACGCTGCACCACGGATTGGTTTGCACACCAATAATTGATGTTTAGCAAGAATGCCCCAAAGATATGTATCCATGGTAATTTTGGATGATCGGCAGGTAAATGTAGGTGCATTAAATCACCGGTTTTATTGTACAGTTCGGACCATCCTCCCAAATGGTGAATAGCAATCAGCATAACCACGATACCCCCTGAAAGTAAAATGGCAAATTGGATAACATCCGTACGCACAACGGCCGCTAACCCACCAAAATAAGTATAGGTGGCCGAAAACAAACCTAAAAAGACAATAAGAATTGCGATCCTTGTTAATCTGTCTTGATGGATAAAGGACAAGTAATCCCCAAATACCAAATCAACGGAATAGGCACCCCAAAATAGCGCTGCACCAAGGGTAATGGTAGAAAACAACAAAATATTGGAGGCAGAGTAGAGCAAGGCAATGGTGCTGCCCAACCTTTTTTTGATAAATTGGGTAATGGTTATGATCTGTTCCCTTAAATACATGGGAACAAAAATGAATGCTGCTAGCAACAAACCTTGTATGGCATTAATTTCAAAGTTTGCTTGTGCCAAACCATACAAATACGCGGAACCCATAAAACCTAAGAATTGGTATCCTTGTACATTGGTAGCAATGGTAGAAAATGCAATGGATGGCCACCTGAGGTTACGTGAACTCAAGAAATATTCTTCGGTAGTAGCATCTTTGGAAGTTTTTCCGGTAATCGCGGTTACAAATACAATTACAAAATAGGCACATACAATCAGCAAGTCAATCATTGAAGAGCGGTTTGAAAAGTTGGTATAACTCCTTAAATATAAGGTTTTGTTGGTTAAAAATTCAATTAGACACGTATGCCGGCAGCTAAAGGCGATTGTGGTTCTTCCTTAGTCACCTTTCCTTGGGCAACGGGCATGGAAAAAGTTTTAAGTCTTGGCATGACAAGTTTCGCAAAACGCTCGCATTCCTCCTTATGGGGATATCCAGAAAAAATAAAGGAACGGATACCCATATCCATATACCGGTTTAGTTTAGCCACTATTTGATCGGGATTTCCTACCAATGCCGCACCGCAACCTGATCTTCCTTTTCCAATACCTGTCCAAAGGTTTTCCTCAACATAACCATCGTCTTTTGATATTTCGCGCATTTGCGCTTGTCTACTAACCCCGTAAGACTTTGCATCCAGTGCCCGTTCCCGCATGGCAATGCCTTGTTCGACACCCAATTTAGAGATGATACTATCTGCATAGGCCCTAGCTTCTTCTTCCGTTTCGCGTACGACTACATGTACCCTAAGCCCAAAATCTACCTTACGGTTATAGGTGGCAGCTTTTGCACTCATGTTTTCCATTAAAGTTTGCAGGTTTTCCTCAGTTTCTGGCCACATAAGATAGACATCACAATGCTCCGCACATAGGTCGACCGCTGGTGGCGAATAGCCTCCAAAATATAAAAGAGGGCCATCTTTTTGGTATGATTTTATGGGAAGGGAAGGCAATTTCATTTTGTAAAATTGACCTTGGTAATCAATCTCATCTTGGGTCCATGCCTGTTTTAGTATTTCTATGACCTCCCTTGATCTTTGGTATCTATCCGCGGATGACAAGTCTTCCCCCGGGAGATTGGACGATATAATATTTATGGTAAACCTCCCTTTCAAAATGTGGTCAATGGTAGCTAGCGTCCTTCCCAGCATTGGAGGATGTATTTCTCCACACCTTACCGCTGCAAGTAAATTAATTTGCTCGGTCATTGGGGCTACGGCCGCAGCAAATGGCAGGGTATCTTGCCCTACTTGATACGAGGAAGGACAGAGAATATTACGGTACCCATTTTTATCTGCGGTCAAAAGTATTTCCGAGGCATTTTCAAATGTACTTTTGTACTGCATGTCACGTTCGCCAAGGAAACGGTCATCACCATTGCAAATAGGGGCAAACCATGAAACTTCCGCACCTTCTAAGTGGGGAGAGCGAATTTGGATTTTATCGTTTTTCATGTCTTTATGTAAGCTAAAATCAATAATATTACTAATGTAAACGTTTTCATTTGGGAAATTACTAATTTTGTTCTTTATTTTCTAATTTTTTCGAAAGCTTAAATAAATACCCATGATTACAATCATTTCTGGATCCAACAGAAAAAACAACAAGACCCTATTTTTTGCAAAACACGCCTATAACCAATTAAAGTCAGTAGCAACGGAAGAGGTTTTATTTTTAGATCTTTCTGATTTGGATGGGGATATCATAAGTGAAAATATGTATAAGGAGGTGGGGCAACCCCAACGGGTAAAAACCATCCAAGACACCTACTTTATTCCAGCTTCTAAATTTTGGTTTTTTGTCCCAGAATACAACGGAAGCTACCCCGGTATTGTAAAATTACTGCTTGATGCCATGTCCGTAAGGGAATTAAAAGGAAGCTTTTCAGAAAAAAAAGCATGTATTACGGGCATCGCTTCCGGTCGCGCTGGGAATTTAAGGGGAATGGATCATCTGGCGGATGTTTTAAACCATTTGGGTATTTATGTCCATCCAGATAAGTGTCCTATATCCTCCATTTTTAAGTTGCTAGATCCAGGGGATAATTCCGTAACTACAGCGGGAGTAGAGGTCCTTGAAAAACAAATGAATCAGTTGCTTAAATTTTAATTGGATATTACCCTGGAAGATTCCCGGACAATCAACTTTGGGGAAAGCACCTCTTTTATGGTAATTGGCTGATTTTCATTTAAACTTTGCAAAATGGTCTTTGCGGCAACCATGCCCATATCCTCCGCACGTTGGTCAATAGTGCTTATGGAGGGTTGAACCAAAACACCGATACTTAAATTCCCAAAACCAATAAGCTTGACATCTGTTGGAATTTTATAGCCTAATGATTTTATGATGTTCAACACATAAATACAATCTTCATCCCCATTGACAAAGATGGAATCCACATTATTTTTCTTAATGAGTTCTTGTAGAACCTGGGTGTCTTGGGTTATGTTTTTCCTAAGTTCTAGTACCTGATTTTCGGTGAAGTTCCTTTGGTAATGTTCCATAGCGCTTTGAAACCCTTTTTTCCTATCCTTGTAAAGAGATAGATTTTGATTCCCAGCTATGTGAATGAGGGTATTACCTCCTTGTTGTATGAGGTGTTCCGTAGCCATATAAGCTCCGGAAAAATCATCAAGAACGACTTCCTTGATATTGTCGATTTGAGGGTTTCTATCAAAAAATACAATTGGGATTTTTTCTTGTTCCAGTTTATCCAAAAAAGGGAAGTTGGTTGATTCCTTGGAGATGGAAATCAGAATACCGTCCACGTTGAGTTTGACGAAGGATTGGATTGCGTGAAGTTCTTTTTTCTGGGATTCATGGGATTGCGCAATAATGATGCTATATCCTTTTTTGCCTATATATTGTTCTATACCATTTATAATACTGCTAAAAAAAGGATTGTTGATTTCAGGAACGATTACGCCTATGATTTTGCTTTTCCCGCTCCTTAACGCTGCAGCGGTTAGGTTGGGTTGGTAATCCAAGGCTTGGGCCGCGTTTAAAACTATTCTTTTGGTCTTTTCGGATACCAAGGGACTATTGTTCAAAACCCTGGATATGGTCGCCAATGAAAGCCCTGTCTTTTTTGCAATGTCCTTAATCCCTGACAACCTGATGCATTTTTAGGGTTTTACTGAGTATAGTTTAAAATAAACAACATGGAACTTATAGCTAGCAATAACCATGTTATTATGCCAACTATTAAGATGTTAAACCCAAGTTTTTTTAATTCCTTTATATTGATTTGCAAACCGATGAGGTATAAGGTAAAAATCAATAATTTTCTCGCACCCCAAACGATGTGATCTTTAAGGCTTTCAAAAGCGGGAAAATAGGAAACCAACAACATCGCCCCTAAAAAACCCAATATGAACCACGGAAACCTAAATTTTTCATTTGTATTTGATCCAAATGAAATAATAAGTACCAGAGGTATGATCCATAGTGTTCTAACCAATTTGGTGGTGGTTGCAATGGTCAATGACTCTCCACCATAAATCTCCGCGGCACCAACTACGGAACTAGTGTCGTGGATTGCAATTGCCGACCAAAGCCCAAATTGCTCTTGGGAAAGTTCAAAGTAATGCCCAATTGTTGGAAATATGAATAGCGCTACGGCATTTAACAAAAATACTATAGCCAGTGAAATTGAGGTTTGATTGGAATTCGCCTTAATACTTGGGCTCACTGCAGCTATGGCACTTCCGCCACAAATTGCCGTTCCGGAGGCTACTAATATCGTGGTTATCCTATCAGCCTTAAGCACTCTGGCTAATATAAAGGCAACTATGAAAACAAATATTATGGTAATAAGGGTAACAAAAAAGCTATTAGATCCTATTTCTATGGCTTGCTTGATATGAATACCAAAACCTAAGCCAACGACAGCAAGCTGCAATAACGTTTTTTGGGCCTTTCTGCTCTTTTCAACAAAATCTAAATTAGCAACTTTGAATATTCCGCCGGCCATACCAATGGCTAGAGCAATTGAAGGCGAAATATAACCTAATAGGATGCCAAGTAGCACTAAGGCAGAAATTCCGTAAGTAGCAGGTTTAGAAATCATAACGTATTATACAAATATAATGTAAACGTTTACATTACCGATGCTTTTCGAATTCAAGAACAATAATACCAAGGCTAGCCGCTGTTAATCGTTGGTGGTATAGACTTTGGGCGTGTCCCCATTTCTGCCTACAATAAAATAAGTAAGCCCGTTTTTATCCGTAAAAGGTAAGATTTGTTTGACTTCCCCTTTAATAAAGAAACCTGTTTTCTGGTACGGAGACCATTCAAATCCGTCATCTTTCTGTAGTAGAACCCCACCATTTAGCGCATCTAAGCGGGCAAATTGGGGTTTGAAATCATAATTGTTTCCTCCCAAGAGAATATCGGTTTTTCCATCCTTGTTCACGTCTGTACATGCTATGGCACAAAGGCATGAAAGCTGTACTTCTTTTGGTAGTGTTATAATTTCAAAATCGCCATTGCCATTATTGATAGCGATAACGCTTTGGGAAGTATTGACTTTTTTGATTATGGTATTATCCATAACCTCTGGGGAGAAAAGATCATGTATCGTTTTTTGTGCGTAATCCGAAAACTTCAGATTTTGTTTTTTTAAGGATACCAATTGATCTGTTAACTCTCTTTTTAAAGGAACAGGAACATCCTGACCATTAATAGAACGTGTAATAATTTGTTCAATGGTTCCATTGTCATCAAAGTCATTAATATATAATTTTGCTTCATTTTCTTTGTTGGCATCATAAAGTATGTTGGAGCCCCGGTTACCCAATAGTAAGTCGATGTCCCCATCATTATCAATATCCTCAGCTTGAACAGTGTTCCACCAGCCGTATAAACTATCCAAACTGGTTTTCTTTGGACTTAGACGTCTTCCATTGTTTTTAAAGACCTTTGGACTTGCCCAATCCCCAACGGTGATGAAGTCCTTTTTGGAATCCCCATCGATATCTGCCCAAACGGCATCGGTAAGCATTCCACTGTCTTTTAAAGCGAAAGCCCTATTCTCTGTAGCGTCAATGAAATTACCCTCTCCATCGTTTTCTAAGAAAAGATGATTGGGGTTTACCCCATAGATTCCCGGGACACTTCTACTGCTTATAACCACATCGATATCCCCGTCATTATCAAAATCATAGGGCGCAATTTTGGAAGTATTGTTTTGTGTACTTGGTATGTTGGCCGCACTGCGGGTGTAATCCCCATTCCCATTGTTAAGATATAACCTATTGGCGTAGTTTTTTACTTGGTCAATAGTATTGCCGCCAGAGCCAACCAAGATATCCAAGTCTCCGTCATTATCCGCATCAAGGAATGCTGCGGCAGTATCCTCGAACAGCCTATCTTCCCTAAAAATATCCGGAGTTTTTGTAAGCTGTAGTTTGCCATTGCCTTTATGCAAATAAATTTTGGCAATTGCCCCTTTTGCCCCTCCAATAAAAACATCTTCATTACCATCTCCGTTTATATCACCAACGGCCATTGCAGGTCCTTCTTGGGAGAGCATTTGTGTTACTAATCCTTCATAATTGAAATCCACATGTTTATCCTCTAGGTAGGGGGAGAGGTCGTTTTGAATTTCTTTGAATAGTTGCTTTTCGTTGGGTTTTTGGCTATTAAAAGCTGTAAGTGCCTCTTGTTGTTTTAGTAGTAGTAGGGAATTTGCTTCTGGGGAAGGAATAACCTGTACTTTGTTGTCAGGCCATATTACCCTTAAAGAATCTATTTCTTTAGACTCCCCAAGTCCAATGGTCATAGTATAGTCTACTGAAGATTGGAAACCCCTAGAGGGAATCAGTTCATTTCGTAAAATTTGGCCTTTCCTAAAAACTTCAACAACACTACCAACACCAAAGGTATTGGCACCAGTGCCTTGTAGTTTGACTTTTAAGTAATTGTTGGAATTCTTGTCCGAATTGTTTTTATAAACAAATAACGGTTGGTTAACGTTGTTAATTACCAGATCCAAATCTCCATCATTATCTAAATCGCCGTAGGCCGCCCCGTTAGAAAAACTGGGTTCACCAAAGCCCCATTCTTCAGATCTATCACTAAAAAGCAATTCGCCATTGTTTTTGAACGCATAGTTGGGAATAGGTGTGGAGGGCATGGCATCAATTACTTCTTGCTTTTGATCCTTATTCCCATACACCGCCGTTTGCTGTCTTGTTACGTCTTCAAAAAAATCGATAAAATCTTGATTGGTAAGATCATGATAAATACCGTTACAGACAAAAATATCCCGATAGCCGTCATTATCCATATCAAAAAGTAGTGCGCCCCAACTCCAGTCGGTACTGGAAACGCCACTATAATTCGCAATTTCGGAAAATGAGTTTCCTTGGTTCAGTTGCAAAGAGTTTTGCATGTATTGGTGGTAGTAGTCGTTTCTAAGTTTTAGCTGGTAGGTATCGTAGGGTTCAAAGTTTGTGGTGTTCTTTAAACGGGCATCCCCTTCCGGTAGCATATCGGTCACAAAAATATCCGACTTTCCATCATTATTGATGTCTGCCATATCTGCCCCCATTGAAAAAAGACTTAGATGGCCCGCCCAGTTTTTGATGTCTTCTTTAAACGTTCCGTCTTGGTTATTGATATAAAGATAATCGTGCTCAAAAAAGTCATTGGAGATATAAATATCTGGGTAGAGGTCATTGTTGACATCGCCTATGGTAACCCCCAAACCAAAACCTATTAGACTCCCAAAAATGTTGGCTTCCTCGCTAACATCGTTAAAAGTGCCATTATCGTTACGTAATAATTTATCCCCCCCACCTTTAAGTTCCTTAGCTATGTCCCATTTGTCCGCTCTTAAGTCCCGTTTATTTTCGTAACCTAAGCTGGCAACGGGTATAAAGCTATTGTTAAGGAGGTAAACATCCAAATCTCCATCTTTATCATAGTCAAAGAACGCTGCATGTGTGGTAAAGCCACTATCTGCTAGTTGATATTGCTCAGCACTTTCGGTAAAGGTAAGATCGCCATTATTAATAAAGAGTTCATTTTTTTGATCATCGCCTTTTATATAACCGGCGTTGCACACATAAAGATCTAAGAGACCGTCAGCATTAATGTCGACCATAACAACTCCGGTAGACCAAGCTTTGTTACCATCAACATTTGCAGTCTGGGTTATATCCTCAAAGCTAAAATCACCTTTATTTAAATACAGTTTGTTCTTTCCGCGGTTAGAGGTAAGGTAAATGTCCGGAAGGTCGTCGTTGTTGATATCACCTATGGCAACGCCACCGCCATTGTAGAAATTGCGATAGAAAAAAATATTAAAATCTTCTTCGTTTTCAATGGTGTTGATGAAGTCAATGCCCGTTTTAGTGGCATCTAATTTTGTAAATAAGGAAGATTCCTGAGTTATATTATTGGTTGGATCATCTGATTTGGATTTACACCCATACACAAAAACGACAAGTACGATGAAAGAAAAAAAATATTTGAACACTATTAAGCTTTTTTGAAGTTGGTCTTATATACGAACCAGAATTAACTACTTAAAATGGAAAACTAAACTACTGAATTTTAGATGAACTGTAAGAAGACGTAAGTTAAAATACTACCGCCGCGAGTACTTCAGAAATAAATGAAGTTGGTGTAGGGGCTGTTGATTGTGATTAAAAAAAGGGCTTATATTTTAATATAAGCCCTTTAGTATTGCCATTGAAAAATGTATTAGTATCCTTCGTTCTGTGTTAAGTTAGGATTGGTAGCAATTGCATCAGCCGGAATAGGAAATTTTACCCTAAATGGCTCTTGAACTGTTTTCATTTCCCAAGTATCCGCAAAAGTGCCAAATCGCACTTGATCCATTCTTCTCCAGTTTTCTGCATTCAATTCCCGCATTCTTATATCCAACATGTCCTCTAAAGCAACGGAGCCTAGAGGGGCAGCACCTGCTCTTATTCTAATGGAGTTAACATCAGCTAATGCAGCTGGACCACCAGAACCTCCCCTTAGCGTCGCTTCGGCACGCATGAGAACGGCATCTGATAATCTAAAGAAAACAGCATCATTAGTTGGTGCTGGGAATCCATTATCCCCTCGTTGGGGGTATTTAACCACGCGAAGCCCATTACGTTCATTATTAACTTCTAAACTTGTTAATAGTTCATCTTCATATATCAACAGGTTTCCTTGCCTGTCAAATAGATTGTTACCATCGCCATCTAGCTGCTGACCTCTTAGGTATCCTGTGGAAACCCCGTTGAAATCTGGACCAGCAAGACCCAATCGAGCATCATCAGCAGGATCGTTGGAACCGAATAACCTAAAATTCTCTGTAAGTGTAACAAAACCATTCCATCCAGTTTGGGAAGTTTGCAACATGTTAAATACTCTGTTTCCGGTAAACGTATCCAAGATGAAAATAACTTCAGAGTTAGTGGTTAAGTCCCAAATGTCAAAATAGTTGTCACTTGTATCCAGTTCAAATCCTAAAGCTTCAATAGCATTAACATCTGCTATTACGGAATTCATATCACCAGCTGTACCAGTAAACGCCTCACCATTTAACTGCAATTTGGCACGTAGCATTAGGGCCATAGCCTCTCCTGCCTGAGCTAGGGGGCCGTCTGGACCGTGAGAGGAAAGATTTCCGCTTGAAATCGCAGTATTCAAATCATCCAAAATAAAGTCAAAGGCTGCCTGCGCGTTTAATACTTCTGGATCAACATCAACCCCATCATTTACCCCCCTAAAAGGTACTTGACCAAACCAATCCAATATCCAGAACATGTTAAATGCCCTAAGGACTCTTGCTTGGGCAGCAATTTCATCAGATGGATTCGAAGTTGGATCCAAAAGCTGGGTTGCAGCTAAGATTTGAGAATTACGGTTGTTCCACGCATTTCGAACATAGTTATGTTGTGCATCCCAAGTATGGTTATGCAGGGTTCTCCAGATACCATTGTCACTCCAGTCAACTCCTCTTGTTAATACTGCAATACCATCAGCACTAACCTCCATTAATGCATATTCATTAGCTTGATCACCCATATTCTCAATACCATTGTAAAGAGATTCTAAGGAGTTAGCGGTATTGGCAACACCACCAAAAGTTCCTTCTGCAGATTCAATGGACACAGAATCCTGAAATTCAGGCTCCAAGTCCGTACAAGCTTGTCCCAATACCAGGGCCAAGGCTACACCAGTGTACCTGGTGATTTGATTTGTAAACATTTTTTTTCTCATCATTTCTTTTTTTTATTTAAAAACTTGCATTAAACCCTAAAGATATAGTTGTAGGTCTAGGAAAAGCGGTAAGATCAATACCTAGTGAAGGTACATTTCCAATAGACCTATTTACAGATACCTCTGGGTCCTGACCACTATAGTCAGTGATAACAAATAGGTTTTGCGCATTGGCAAAGAGGCGTAAGTTACTAAAAATACTGTTTTCAGATAGATTAAAGTTGTGGCCAATGGTCACGTTCTGAAGTCTTAAGAACGAACCGTCCTCCAAAAATCTAGTAGAAACCTCGGCAGGGTTAAAAGGATTTTCAACACCAATAAACGGAAGAACATCCGCAGTTACGTTTCTACCTTGGGAAAGGTTACCAATGGTAAAGAATGCATTTCTGTTGTTGTTATAAACAGACTGACCAAACAATCCATTAAAGAAAATACTTGCATCCCAGTTCTTGTAACGGAAATTTTGGGTAAAACCAAGGGTTACATCTGGTAAAGCACTTTCCCCAACAAATACCTGAGCACCTTCATTTAAAAAGATATTTCCTCCAGATACGGGGTCAATTCCTTGAAAATCCCTTACAAAGAAGCTGAAAATAGGTTGATCGTTGGCTATGCGTTGTGCAAAAGCACCTGTAAGACCAGGTCCGTTAATTTGACCCGTATCCAATGCTGGACCGTCGTAATTTTCAACGATGTTATCATTGAATCCTATGTTAAAGTTGATATCCCATGAGAAATCTTCCGTTTCAACAGGGATATAGTTCAAGCTCAATTCTACCCCTTTGTTAACGATGTCACCATCAATATTCTGGAAGAAGAACGGCTGTACCGCTGGTTGCGCACTATTAATTTGCAGAAGGAAGTCCGTAGTAGTCCTATTATAGTATTCTAAAGAACCGGAGAACTTGTTATCAGCAAATGCAAAATCTACACCAATGTTTGTTGTTGTGGTTTCCTCCCATTTCAAATCAGGGTTGTCAAAAGCAACAATTCCTGTACCTCCGGGATTAAATGTTCCACCATTATCAATACCACCCGTATTAAAACGCTCTCTTTGGCTAAACTGGTTAGAACCTAAACCTTCTTGGTTACCAACAACACCGTAAGCTGCTCTTAACTTGAAACGATCAAAGAATTCTGGGAACCAATCTTCTTGGGACAACTCCCAAGACGCACCAACTGCACCAAAGGTACCGTATCTGTTATTAGCACCAAAACGAGATGATCCATCAACACGAACTGTTCCAGAGAAGTTGAACTTACCAGCTAAGGAGTAGTTACCTCTTAAAAAGAAGGACTGCAATTCATCACGTGTTAAGGAACTATTGGCTGCAAAAACTTCAGCAGAAGCAATATTGTTCACCATTTGGAACAAATCAGTGGTTCTAAATCTAGAAGCTTCTAAAAATATCGTTTCGGTAACAAACTCTTGATAAGAATGACCTAAAGTTAAATCCAAAACATCTTCACCAAACGATTTGTTGTAATTAAAATAAGATTCCCAAGTAGTATTCGTTAAATCAAACTCGTTTAAGGTAGCTCTACCTGTACCTAGAGTAGGTGCGGAGTTAAACAGCGATGAAATTGCTGAATTTGCAGATGAGGTAGATTTATCTAAACCAATGGAGGTTTTAAAACTTAAATTATCCGTGAATCTATACTGTGCACTTAAGTTGATCAAAGCCCTAAACGTGCTTGAGGTATTTCTAGTTAATCCTAGAACAGCCAATGGATTCCTAGTTTCAAAGGTTGGTTGATTAAAAGAAGTTCCATCAGCTTGAAAGATGGGTCTGGTAGGATTAAAGGCGTAAGCTGTAGCTAACAAATCTCCCCTTGCATTCGGATCATCCGAAATTGGAGGACGTCGAGATTCAATATTAGAAATGGTTGCTTGCGTAGACAAGGTCAACTTATCATCAAAGAAACGCTGCGTGGCATTTATCCTTGCTGTTATCCTATCAAAGGTACTATCCTCAACTTCACCTTCTTGATCCTGGTAGCCAAAAGACATTCTGTAATTACCACTCTCATTACCTGCACCATAGGAAAGGTTATAATTTTGGGTAAAAGAAGTTCTAAAGATTTCATCTTGGAAATTGTTATTTGCCCCAAAATCTTGACCGGTTGCTCCTAAATCCGATTGTGCTTGTAAAAACTGCTCTCTGTTTAAGATATCAATTTGATTAGGTACATAACCTACAGAATAGGTAGAAGAAAATTCTAAAACACCTTTTTGGGAACCTCCACTTTTAGTTGTGATCAAAACAACACCGTTTGCTCCACGGGACCCATAGATTGCCGTAGCGGAAGCATCTTTCAAAATGTCAATACTGGCAATATCATTTGGGTTTAAGAAGCTCAAAGGGTCTAAAGCTGCAGCAGAACCAATATCGGTTGTACCTCCACCTGTTCCGGCCGAAGTATTACCTCCACTTAAAGGAATACCATCTACCACATAAAGTGGATTGTTGTTCGCCCTTACGGATGCCGTACCACGAATACGTACATTGACCGCAGCACCTGGCTCCCCAGTTGTGGCAGAAATTTGTACACCTGCCGTTTTACCTTGAATCAACTGTTGTGGGTTTACGATAACCCCCTTGTTGAATTCCTCGGCCTTCACACTTTCTACGGCACCAACCGTAGTTCTACGGTTTTGGGTACCATAACCAACAACAACAACTTCATCCAACTCACTTGCATTCTCTTCAAGGGTTACATTGATCGTTGTTTGTCCATTGACAGCAACTTCTTGTGCAGAGAAACCGATGTAGCTGAAAACAAGAACAGCATCTGCGGCAACATCATTCAAGGTATAGTTCCCGTCAAAATCTGTTTGGGTACCATTTGTCGTGCCTTTTACAACGACACTTGCTCCTGGTAAAGGACCATTTGCATCCGAAACCGTACCGGACACCGTCTGGGCTTGCACTACAAAAAAGCATAAGAATGCTCCCAGAAGTGTTAAGCCTTTTGCTAACGTAATCTTCATAAAAATTGATTTTAAGTTTAGTTAATTTAAATTCAAGCGTTAAACATATATAAAAAAAGTGTTAAATTATGGTTAGGGCGGAAACTCGAAACAACGAAAACGGTTTCGTGTTGATAACTTTGAGTATGTGCCTTCCTGATAATTTATAACACCCTAAATTATATATTTCTCAAAAAAAAGGTGCGAAATCTATGAAATTGCACCAATGATGACAAATATACTATTTTTATCGACTATTAAAAATTGTGTTAAATTATCTGTTTTCTATCAAAACTGTTTGCCAATTTTTGGGACGGATAATTATCCGTATTTTCATTTTCTGAATTTTTTTTATGATAAGGCAAAAAATCACGTTGAAGCATATCGCCAAAGAATTGGATGTTTCTATCTCAACGGTTTCCAAAGCGCTCAAAAATAGTGAGGAAATCAGCAGGGACACCAAGGAAAAGGTTCAGGCATTTGCCAAATTGTACAATTACAAGCCCAATAATATTGCAATCAGTCTAAAAAACAAGAGGACCAAGAATATAGGGGTCATCATTCCAGACATCGTCCACCATTTTTTTACTACCGTAATACGTGGAATAGAAAAATTTGCAAACACCAAGGGGTATAACGTTATTGTGTGCCTTTCCGACGAATCTTTTGATAAAGAGGTCATTAACATGGAAATGCTTGCCAATGGCAGTATTGATGGATTCATCATGTCGCTTTCCTCGGACACGCAACTAAAAAATGATTACAACCATTTAAAAGAGGTTACGGAACAGGGAATACCATTGGTGCTTTTTGACAGGATTACCAATGAGGTCGAGTGCGATAAAATCATTATTGATGATCAGTTGGGGGCCTATGTGGCAACCAAAAAGTTATTGGATCAAGGAAGAAAGAAGATAGCGTTGATTACCACCCAAGATTATTTGAGTGTAAGTAAGGCAAGAACGGAAGGGTTTCTAAAAGCGATTGCCGATAGTGAGGACAATGCCGTAGAAAAGCTAATCCTTAAAATGCCCTCTATGGGGATGGATGAGTCCCTCTTTACCACTTTTCTTGATGGGAACGATGTTGATGCAGTGCTCTGCGTGAATGAAATATTTGCGATTTCTGCAATGCGGTATTTAAAGTTAAAAGGGAAAAGGATTCCAGAAGATGTATCCTGCATTGGTTTTACGGACGGGCTTTTGTCCAAATACGCGAACCCAAGTCTAACGGCAATTGCCCAACATGGTGATGAGATGGGCAAAATGGCTGCGGAAATGCTGATAGAAAAGATTGAAAGTGAAAACGAAGAAGAAACCTATATAACCAAAATTTTAGAGCCTACCTTGATTGAGCGGGATTCTACCATTAATTGAAGGGGCCAAATTCCAATAGATAAATGAATCAAAATTATATTGAACCAAATCCTTGGTCATTGGTAGAACAAGGGTTTGATGCCGAACGCGTAAAATCATCAGAAAGCCTTTTTAGCATAGGGAACGGGGCAATGGGCCAACGCGCCAACTTTGAGGAGGACTATTCCGGGCCAACTTTTCAAGGGAGTTATATTGCCGGGGTGTATTATCCGGATAAGACCCGGGTAGGATGGTGGAAAAATGGCTATCCGGAGTATTTTGCAAAAGTACTCAACGCGCCTAACTGGATAGGAATCCATGTGTATATCGATTCCGTTGCCCTCGATTTGAATACCTGTAAAGTAGTGGTAGACTTTAAGCGGGAGCTCAACATGAAAGAAGGTTGGTACACCCGTAGTTTTAGGGCCACAACTTCCAATGACATTCAAATAGCGGTCCACGTGACCCGTTTTTTAAGTTTGGATTTGGACGAGTTAGGGGCCATAAAATATGAACTACAATTGCTAAGTGGCGAGGCAACGGTAAAAATGGTCCCATATCTGGATGCGGGCATTACCAATGAGGATAGCAATTGGGACGATAAGTTTTGGAATATTACCAATATATCCCAGCAAGGTAATCGTGGGTTTATCGAAGCCCATACCATGAAAACCCATTTTGCCACCTGTACGTTTATGCATGCGGAGGCCGAGTTTGACGGAAAGAAAGTGGATGGCAAACCTTCAGAAAAAAAAGAAACCAAAATAGGCCTGTCCTTTGAAGCTACCTTGGAAAGGGGGCAAACGGCAACCTTGACCAAATTTGGCGGATATACCGTTTCTACCAACCACAAGAAAGAAGCCTTGGTCCATGCGGCCAATACGGTTTTGGATACGGCTACTGCTATAGGTTTTGATCAATTATTGGAAAAACAGGCCAGTGCTTGGCAGGCTATTTGGGAAATGAGCGATATTACCATAGCGGGTGATGTAAAGGCCCAACAAGGTATTCGTTTTAACATATTTCAGTTGAACCAAACCTATTTGGGCAAGGACAGCCGTTTGAATATTGGTCCTAAAGGGTTTACTGGGGAAAAATACGGTGGAAGTACCTATTGGGATACGGAGGCCTATTGCCTTCCCTTTTATATGGCTACCAAAGACCAAACCGTTGCCAGAAGCTTGTTGGAATACAGATATAACCATCTTGAAAAGGCTATCGAGAATGCCCAGAAATTAGGGTTTACCAATGGCGCGGCCCTATATCCAATGGTTACCATGAATGGTGAGGAATGTCATAACGAGTGGGAAATCACTTTTGAGGAAATCCATAGGAACGGAGCCATTGCCTTCGCTATTTATAACTACTATCGTTTTACCGGGGATTACAGCTATATTCCAGAAATGGGCTTGGAAGTGTTGATCGGCATAGCTAGGTTTTGGAGCCAGCGCGTTAATTTCTCCAATAAAAAGAAAAAGTACGTGATGTTAGGCGTTACCGGACCCAACGAGTATGAGAACAACGTCAATAACAATTGGTATACCAATTACTTGGCAAAATGGTGCATGACCTATGCGTTGGAGCAATTGCAAAAGGTAAAAGATGGCTACCCTTCCGATTATGATCGTATTGTAGCGCATACCAAGTTAACGGAAACGGAAACAGATCTATGGAAGGAGATATCGGGCAATATGTATTTCCCACGCTCCAAAAAGCATGCGATCTACTTACAACAAGATGGCTTTTTGGATAAGGAAATGATAGAAGTAAAGGACTTGGACAAATCTGAAAGACCCATTAACCAAAAATGGAGTTGGGACCGGATATTGCGTTCCCCCTACATCAAACAAGCAGATGTATTGCAAGGGTTTTATCTGTTTGAAGATCAATTCACCCAAGAGGAACTCGAAAAGCATTTTGATTTTTACGAGCCGTTCACGGTACATGAGTCTTCCCTTTCGCCATGCGTGCATAGCATCCAAGCGGCAAAATTGGGACGTATGGAACAAGCCTATACCTTCTATTTGCGTACCTCAAGATTGGATTTGGATGATTACAACAAAGAGGTTGAAGAAGGGCTGCACATCACCTCCATGGCAGGAACATGGATGAGTATCGTAGAAGGTTTTGGAGGTATGCGCGTGCTGGATGACAAGCTTAGTTTTTCGCCACAAATTCCATCACAATGGGATTCGTATTCCTTTAAGGTCAATTTTAGGAACCGCATAATCAAGGTAACGGTAGACGCCCAAAAGACCTCTTTTGAGCTGAGCGGTCATGAGGAAATGTCCATAAGGGTAGATGGAAGACGTGTGGTTTTACAGCCAGATGCAAAGACAGTGGTATGAAAAGGTATGTTGGACTACTCTTGTTGATAGTTAGCTGTTTGCTATACAATTGTAAACAACCCATAAAAAAAGAACAATCCAAAGAAATGAAAAAGAAAAAGGCGGTAGTCTACCAAGTTTTTACGCGGCTTTTTGGCAATACCAATACTACAAACAAAGCTTGGGGAACCATTGCGGAAAATGGCGTTGGAAAATTTGCCGATTTTTCGGATAAAGCACTTACGGAAATCAAAGCGTTGGGGATTACCCATGTGTGGTATACCGGTGTTCCACACCATGCCGTAATCAATGATTATACGGAATTCGGTATTTCCAATGACGATCCAGATGTGGTAAAAGGCAGGGCAGGCTCTCCCTATGCGGTAAAAGATTACTACAATGTAAATCCAGATTTGGCCCTGCATCCTGAAAATCGACTGCAAGAGTTCAAGGATTTGATCTATAGAACCCACAAAAACGATTTAAAAGTAATCATAGATATCGTGCCTAACCATGTGGCACGTAATTATGAAGGTAAAACCAATCCTAAAGGCATTCAAGATTTTGGTGCCAATGACGATACCACGGTAGAATACAAGCGGAATAACAATTTTTATTACATTCCCAACTCCCCATTCAAGGTTCCCAATTGGCAAGAGGGATATTCACCACTTGGCGGTGCCAAAAACCCTTTGTCAGAAGGAAAGTTCGAAGAAAACCCGGCCAAGTGGACGGGCAACGGGTCTAGGTTATCACAACCCCATTTTAACGATTGGTATGAAACGGTAAAAATAAATTATGGGGTTCGGCCAGACGGTAGTTTGGATTTTGAAACGTTACCTGATGCGTATGCAGAAATGGATCATACGGCACATTTTGATTTTTGGAAGGATAAGGAGTTGCCGGATTCTTGGTATAAGTTTCGGGACATTGCTTTGTATTGGTTGGATATGGGGGTAGATGGCTTTCGTTTTGATATGGCGGAACTGGTGCCCGTAGAGTTTTGGAGTTTTATGAACTCTTCCATAAAAATGAAGAACCCAGATGCTTTTTTGTTGGCGGAAGTCTATAATCCGGATTTGTACAGGGACTACATTTTTAAGGGAAAGATGGATTATTTGTACGACAAGGTAGAACTTTATGACAGCATCAAACATATTATGAAGGGGTACGGTTGGACGGACCATATCCATACCGTGCAACATGGCCTACGGGATATTGAGCACCATATGCTCCATTTTTTGGAAAACCATGATGAACAACGCATTGCCAGTCCAGATTTTGTTGGCAAAGCGGAGATAGCGAAACCTGCGATGGTTGTTTCGGCTACCATAAGTACTTCGCCTACCATGGTTTATTTTGGACAAGAAGTAGGGGAAGATGGCTCCGAGGCCGCTGGTTTTGGAAGCCCTACCAGAACCTCTATTTTTGATTACGTAGGGGTTCCGGCCCATCAAAGATGGGTAAACGGCAAAAAGTTCGATGGTGGACAATTGACCCGGGAAGAACGGGACTTGCGTGATTTTTACAAGCGTTTGCTCAATGTTACCATTAGCAGTCCGGCACTTATGGGCAAGTATAAAGAAATCCATTATTTCAATAAAGAACAAAATGAGGATTACGATCATCGGATTTTTTCTTTTGTACGATGGAGCGAGGAGGAGAAGGTCCTAGTCGTATCAAATTTTGATACCCAGAAATCCTATGACTTAGATTTAAAGCTTCCTACAGATGTGATAGAAGAGTGGCAGTTACAAGAGGGAATCCTTCCCTTAAAAGAATTGTTATATCAAACGGAACATCAATTAAAGGTGGAAAATGGCATTGGTATCGTTCCCCTAAAGTTAGGTCCGTTGGAATCGGTTATCTTTAGGTTGGACTAAAGGCTTCATTTTATATTTTTGGAAAAAGTAAAGAGTCAAAAATGGGCAATAGAATTTTGTTAAGCTTACTTATAATCACAGTATTGTTATCATGTCAAATGAAAGAAAATAAACTATTGGTTATTGGGCATAGGGGTGCGATGGGCCATGAAACCGAGAATACGCTTGCTTCCATACAGAAGGCAATGGATTTAGGGGTAGATATGATTGAAATTGATGTCTTTAAAATCAAGAGTGGGGAGATCGTGGTATTCCATGACGAGCGGTTGGAGCGCCTTTCCAATGCTGGCGGCAAGATAGAGGAATGGAATATTTTTGAGTTAAGTAATGTCATTTTAGAGGGTAACCATAAGATTCCCCAACTACAGAACGTACTTCGTTTGATTGACAATAAAGTAGCCTTGAATATAGAATTAAAAGGAAAAGACACTTCGGATAGGGTGAATTTCATTATTGAATATTACATAGAAAAACAAGGTTGGACCCTTGATAATTTCGTGATTTCAAGTTTTGATTGGAATGAGCTACGGGAGTTTCGCAAGATAAATCCAGATATTGCTATCGCGGTTTTAACCGAAGAAGACCCTGCATTGGCCATAGACGTGGCAAAAGAATTGAATGCCGTAGCTATTAATCCACACTATGAGACGCTAACTGCCGAAAACGTAAATGCAATCCACAGTGCAGGGTTTAAGATATATACGTACACCGTAAATGAGCCAGGGGATATCAATAAGGTAAGTTCCCTTGGTGTAGATGGAATTTTTACCAACTACCCAGAAAGAGTCCAGTGATTTTTGACGTGATAGTGATCGGTGGTGGGGCCGCGGGTTTTTACTCGGCCATTCAGCTTGCCGAGGCAAATCCGAAGTTGACGATCGCCATTTTCGAACGCGGTAAGACCGTATTGGGAAAAGTAAAGGTTTCGGGAGGGGGGCGATGCAACGTGACCCACGCGGAGTTTGATCTACAAGAGTTAACCAAGAATTATCCCCGGGGGAAAAAAGAATTGCTGGGACCGTTCCATTCGTATGCCCCTGGAGACGTTATGGAGTTTTTTGAAACCCGGGGGGTTCCCCTAAAGGTGGAAGAAGACGGTCGTGTGTTTCCAATATCCAATAGTTCGCAAAGTATCATCGATTGTTTTTTGAACGAAACCAAGCGATTGGGTATTTCCGTATTAAAAAACTATCAGGTAAAGAACTTCCAACAATCGGAAGAACTTCTGGGAGGCTGGCAGGTGACTACCAAGAACAAACACTATCATTGTAAAAAACTGCTTATTGCCACCGGTAGCAACCCAAAAATGTGGGAGCTATTAAGAACCCAAGGACATCGGATCGTTAAGCCCGTACCCTCCTTGTTCACTTTTAACATTCAAGACGAACGTATTGAAGGAATTAGCGGCTTAAGTACCGAAGCAGAAGTAGAAGTGTTGCCCAAAAAACAATATGATTCCAAAATAGCCATCCAGCTAAAAAGTAAGGAAAAACAAGCACCTTTATTGGAATCCTATGGCCCCGTCCTCATTACGCATTGGGGATTGAGTGGCCCTGGTATTTTGCGTCTGTCGGCATGGGGAGCGTTGATTTTGAATAAGTTGGATTATAATTTTAAGATTAAAGTCAATTGGTTGCCGGACTACAGCCAAGGTTCTTTGGAAGGGCTTTTTGCAAAAATTAGGGAGGTCGATGGCAAAAAGACCATATTAAAAACAAAAGCGGTGGATCTACCAAGAAGGTTATGGACAAGTCTGGTAAAAGCTGCAGGTATTGGTCCTGCCGTTAAATGGGCAGAAGTATCCAAGGAGCACTTAAAAGCCTTGATCTTTCAATTGACCGAATGTGTTTTTAGGGTAAACGGGAAAAGCACGTTTAAGGAAGAATTTGTTACCGCAGGGGGTGTTGATTTGAAGGAAATCAACTTTAAAACTTACGAAAGCAAAAAATTACCGAACATCCATTTCGCCGGAGAGATCATGAACGTTGATGCGATTACGGGTGGATTTAATTTCCAGAATGCATGGACAGGGGCTTATATTGCCGCCCAAGCCATTGCCAAAGACCTATCTAAATAAAACTATTGTAACCAACCCGTTAAAAGTGCGGCCAAGATGCCACCTGCAATGGGTCCTAAAACGGGAATCCAAGAATAACCCCAACCGTTGGAACCTTTATTTTTAATGGGAACCAAAGCGTGCACGATCCGTGGTCCCAAATCGCGCGCAGGATTTATGGCGTATCCTGTTGGACCGCCTAACCCAAGCCCCACGGCCCAAATGATCAAAGCTGCTTTTAAAGCACCTAGGGAGCCTAGGCCAATAATGGTATTGTCTTTGGTAAAGACCGCATCGCTAAAATGGAGTATGGCAAATACCAATACAAAAGTGCCCATGGCTTCCGTGAGAAAGTTAAGCCCAATGTTTGGGACGGCAGGTGCATTGCAGAAGACCCCTCGCTTGCTGTTGCCGTCCGGGGTAAGGTCAAAATGGGATTTATGGGTCAGCCAAACCATAAAGGCACCTAACATAGACCCTATAAATTGTGCGATAATATAGTTGGGAACGCTATACATAGAAAATTCCCCGGCCAGTGCCAAGCCAATGGTTACGGCAGGGTTAAGGTGCCCTCCGCTATATGGTCCAGCAACTACCACACCGGTGTATACCGCTAGGGCCCAGCCTGTGGTAATGACAATCCATCCAGAACCGCTTCCATAGGTATTTTTCAGGGATACGTTGGCATTTACGCCACATCCGATTAAAATATGTAAAAAGGATCCAACTATTTCTGCGGCAAAAGGAGTCATTTAAAGCTATTTGTGACCAAGACGGCAAATATAGGTAGCATATGGCATATCCGATAAAAATAGCGATGCAACTAAATTAATTTTACAATATCTTAATATGGGCGCTACTGCTCGCTCCAATATTCCAGGGCACGTATTGCGCGGTACCATCCTTTTATTCCCGCTTCAACCGCCTTTCGTTCTTTGGTGGGGTTAAAGCGCACATCGGTCTGCCATATATCCTGTATTTCCTCTGGGCTTTTCCAAAATCCTACGGCAAGTCCTGCCAAATACGCCGCTCCCATTACCGTGGTCTCTATAATTTTTGGGCGTACGGTATTGGTGTTCAGTACATCGGCTTGGAACTGCATCAACATATTGTTTACGGTAGCACCGCCATCAACCCGAAGTTCCTTTATGGCTATTCCAGAATCCGCTTCCATAGCTTTGAGAATGTCCATGGTCTGGTAGGCAATAGATTCCAGTGCGGCCCGGGCAATATGGGCATCCGTACTTCCTCGGGTAAGTCCAAATAGGGTCCCTTGGGCTTTTTGGTTCCAATGCGGGGCACCGAGACCGGCAAAAGCGGGCACAAAATAAACCCCTTCGGAATCATCAATAGTGCTGGCCAAAACCTCTACATCGGAGGATTTTGCAATAACTTTTAAACTATCCCTCAGCCATTGCACTACGGCCCCAGCGATAAAAATGCTTCCCTCAAGGGCGTAGGTGGTTTTTCCGTTTATTTTCCAGGCAACGGTACTTAATAGATTGTTTTTTGAAGGGATAGGGTTCTCCCCAACGTTCATCAGCATAAAACAACCGGTTCCATAGGTGTTTTTTACCATGCCTTTTTGGGTACACATTTGTCCGAATAATGCAGCCTGTTGGTCCCCGGCAATACCCGCTATCGGAATTTCATTGGCAAAGAAATTGGGACTGGTATGGCCGTAAACTTCACTGGATTGCCGCACCTCTGGCAGCATGCTTTTAGGAATGGTAAACAACTCCAAAAGTTCATCGTCCCATGCCATGGTATTGATATTGAAAATCAAAGAACGACAAGCATTGGTTACGTCCGTAATATGCAACTTCCCTTGGGTCATTTTCCATACCAACCAAGAGTCTATGGTACCCCAAGCCAGTTCCCCGGCTTCGGCTCTCGCCCTGGCTCCTTCGACATTGTCCAAAATCCACTTGACCTTGGTTGCCGAAAAATAGGAATCAATGACCAAGCCGGTCTTTTCCCGTATGGTATCCGATTTGCCGGCAGCTTTTAGTTCATCGCAGAAGTCTGCGGTCCGCTTGTCTTGCCATACAATAGCATTATAGATGGGTTCACCCGTATTTCTGTCCCAAACAACGGCCGTTTCGCGTTGGTTGGTGATGCCAATAGCAGCAATTTGGTGGCCTTCTATACCTTTTTTGGCAACCGCTTCTGCGGCTATGCCCGCTTGGGTGGACCAAATTTCCGTAGCATCGTGCTCCACCCAACCGGGTTTGGGAAATATTTGTGGAAATTCTTTTTGGGCAATGGAAACAATGGCCCCTTTTTTATCAAAAACTACCGCTCTACAACTTGTTGTACCTTGGTCTAATGCTAATATGTATTGCCCCATATCTTAAAATTTTAACGGGGGGAATTTACTAAAATTAATTCGAGTAGTTTTAGTAGATTAA
>CALEYA010000009.1 GCA_937926215.1 uncultured Croceitalea sp.
ATCAAACTCTTCATTGTTGATCGTTAAATATCTCAAGATATCCAATCAACCCTTCTGTAGTCCTTTTTGACGTCAAAATGGTTCTCTCTTAATTCTCTTTTACGCTGTCTATTACAATATGTATATGAACTTCCCCTCGACCATGCTCAGGGCTTATTTTTTTTCATCCAACAGGTAAAATCCCTACGACCCTACCTCTCAAATATGCCCCGCATCATCTGCAAAGCGGGTGCAAATATAGAAAGGTTTTTTTTATCCATCCAAAACTTTTTCAATAAAAATTAAAAAAAGTTTTAAATAACTGTTTGTCAATTTGTTACGCTTAGCATTCTGTTTTAAAAAGCGGACATAAAAGATACTATGTTTTTATGAATTGACCAAATGACCAAAAAACAGGCTATTCATCAAGATTATCCAAAATTGAAATACATTAACATATTGCCGCATTGTCACAAGATCGTATCTTTGCTGCTGTGCAAATTTTAAAAGCTTAACATGATACAAATTACATTGCCGGACGGAGCTATCAAAAAGGTAGAAGCAAAAAGCACTCCATATGATGTAGCAAAGAGTATAAGCGAAGGTCTAGCAAGAAACGTTATATCTGCTAAATTTAACGATACCACCGTGGAGGCCTCCACGCCGCTAACCACGGATGGCAGCCTCACCCTTTATACATGGGGTATGGATGAAGGTAAAAAAGCGTTCTGGCATTCCACGTCCCATGTTGTTGCACAAGCCTTGGAAGAACTATACCCAGGTATTAAACTTACCATTGGGCCAGCCATTGAGAATGGGTTTTATTATGATGTGGATTTTGGGTCACATACCATTTCTGAAAAGGATTTTCCGGAAATAGAGAAAAAAGCTTTGGAAATCGCTCGTGGAAAACACGATTTTAAAATGCGATCCGTTTCCAAAAGTGATGCACTGGATTATTATAAAGAACAGGGCAATACGTATAAAGTAGAGTTGATAGACAATCTTACCGACGGTGATATCACTTTTTGCGACCATAGCTCCTTTACCGATCTTTGTAGGGGCGGTCATATTCCCAATACAGGAATCATTAAGGCCATTAAACTGTTAAGTGTTGCCGGTGCATATTGGCGGGGCGATGAAAACAACAAACAACTTACTCGGGTTTACGGCATCTCTTTCCCAAAACAAAAAGAGCTTACGGAATACCTTGAGCTGTTGGAAGAAGCCAAAAAACGGGACCACAGAAAACTGGGCAAGGAATTGGAACTCTTTACCTTCTCCCAGAAAGTTGGTCAAGGACTACCGCTTTGGCTTCCAAAAGGGGCTGCTTTGCGGGAGCGACTAGAGGATTTCCTGAAAAAAGCGCAAAAGAAGGCAGGCTATGAAATGGTGATCACTCCCCATATTGGACAAAAAGAACTGTATGTAACCTCTGGACATTATGCCAAATATGGGGAAGACAGTTTTCAACCCATTACCACCCCCAAAGCGGACGAGGAGTTTTTATTAAAGCCAATGAACTGTCCGCATCATTGTGAGATATACAATACCAGTCCTTTTAGCTATAAAGACTTACCCAAACGCTATGCGGAGTTTGGCACGGTGTACCGCTATGAACAGAGTGGCGAGCTCCACGGTTTGACGCGTGTTAGGGGATTTACACAAGATGATGCCCATATCTTTTGCACACCGGATCAATTAAGCGGTGAGTTCAAAAACGTTATCGATCTTACGCTATATGTTCTGGGCTCTTTGGGTTTCGAAAATTTTACCGCACAAGTTTCCGTTCGTGATTTGGATAAACCGGAAAAATATATTGGTGATGCCGCCAATTGGGAGAAAGCTGAACAAGCTATTATCAATGCGGCAAAGGAAAAAGGTTTGAACTTTGTCATAGAAACGGGCGAAGCTGCTTTTTATGGACCAAAGTTAGATTTTATGGTGAAGGATGCCTTGGGAAGAAACTGGCAATTGGGAACCATACAGGTGGATTACAATCTACCGGAGCGTTTTGAGCTCACCTATAAAGGCAGTGACAATGAACTACATAGACCCGTAATGATCCATAGGGCACCCTTTGGAAGTATGGAACGTTTTGTCGCTTTGTTACTGGAACATACCGGAGGAAACTTCCCATTATGGCTTATTCCTAAACAAGCTATTGTATTGCCGGTCAGCGAGAAGCATGAAAAATATGCCGAAAAAGTTTTGAAATCGCTAGAAAATAACGAAATTCGCGCGCTCATTGATAATAGGAACGAGACGGTAGGCAAGAAAATTAGGGAGGCAGAATTAAAGAAAATCCCGTTCATGCTTATTGTAGGGGAAAACGAAGAGGCTGAAAATACCATAGCGGTAAGAAGGCATGGTGGTGAGGATATAGGAACCCTAACAATCGCTGATTTTTCTGACTTGGTTTCAAAAGAAATAAGTAGTACCTTAAAGTCGTTCTAAGAATTGATCCATATTAGCGTAAAAGAGGTCAATTTATAAACTGAAAGTTTAATTAAAATTTGTAAGTCATAGCAATACGAAGAAGATTTAGACCCCAACCAAGAAGGGAAAACAAAAACCCACACAACATCAATGAGAAAATCCTTGCCCCAGAGGTAAGGTTGGTGGGAGATAATGTTGAAGTGGGAGTGTATCCTACTAGAAAAGCTTTGGACAAGGCCCAGGAGTTGGAATTGGATTTGGTAGAAATATCCCCAAAAGCAAATCCACCTGTCTGTAAGATTATAGATTACAAAAAGTTTCTTTACGAACAAAAGAAACGGGAAAAGGCCATGAAGGCCAAAGCCACCAAAGTGGTGGTCAAAGAAATACGATTTGGTCCACAAACGGATGATCACGATTATGAATTTAAAAAGCGCCATGCCGAGAAATTCTTAAAGGACGGTGCAAAATTAAAAGCATATGTGTTTTTTAAAGGTCGTTCCATTGTGTATAAGGACCAAGGACAAATTTTGCTTTTGAGGCTTGCCTCAGAATTGGAAGAGGTAGGAAAGGTAGAGCAAATGCCAAAGTTAGAGGGTAAACGGATGACCATGTTCCTTGCCCCTAAGACAAGTAAGAAATAAGCGGAGCGTCGAAATTGGCGCATGTAAATTTAAATAGATAAAATGCCTAAAATGAAAACAAAATCCAGTGCCAAAAAGCGATTTAAGCTTACAGGCTCTGGTAAAATCAAAAGAAAGCACGCTTTTAAGAGTCATATTTTGACCAAAAAGTCTAAAAAGCGCAAGCTTAAGCTAACTCATTCTACTTTGGTACATCCATCGGATGAGAATAGCATTAAAGAACAATTACGCTTACGTTAATTGTTAATCGGTACGTAATATTAACCCTGGAGTTGGGCCATTAGGATTTTAGGTTTGCGAATGTAAATCCTTAATCAGAAAACAGCAAGAGTCGATTTATCGACCGCCTACTACAAAAAATTAAAAAGAAATGCCAAGATCAGTAAATTCAGTTGCTTCAAGAGCTAGAAGAAAAAAAGTAATGAAGCAAGCCAAAGGTTACTTTGGAAGACGTAAAAACGTTTGGACAGTAGCCAAAAATGCGGTAGAAAAAGCAATGCAATATGCATACCGCGATAGAAGAAACAAGAAAAGAACTTTTCGTGCCTTATGGATTACCCGTATTAATGCCGGTGCCCGTATCCACGGAATGTCTTATTCGCAATTTATGGGTAAAGTAAAAGCCAACGGAATTGAATTGAACAGAAAAGTTCTTGCAGATTTGGCCATGAACCACCCAGATGCTTTTAAAGCAATTGTAGAAAAAGTCAAGTAAAGAATTTAGTAAACTTACCCCGCTTATTAAAATCCCGCTTTTTAGAGCGGGATTTTTTTATTGGCACTACCAAAGAATATAATAGCCCGAGGTAGTTTTCCCCTTAATGTTTTACGCAGCTTCTAGCCCTATTTACTGCCCCATAGCGGTGATGACAAGATTTCTTCCTGAGGCTTGGTTGCGATGCTCGCATAGGTAAACACCTTGCCATATTCCTAGGTTAAGTTGGCCATTTGTAATCGGAACTTGAACGGAGCTTCCCAGTAAGGAAGCTTTAATATGTGCCGGCATATCGTCTGGGCCCTCATACGTATGCACATAGTACGGCATTTGCTCAGGTACCATTGTATTCATATGGCTCTCAAAATCTTCACGAACCGTTGGGTCCGCATTTTCATTGATGGTCAAACTAGCGGATGTATGCTTGATAAAAACTTGAACAGTCCCGGTCTTAATTGTTTTTACTTCCGGTAGCGCCTCCAAAACTGTTTTGGTTATGAGATGGAACCCTCTGGGGTATGATCGCAGGCGGACTTCTTTCTGATAAAATTTCATTTCATGAAAATACAACATAGCCCCTGTATTTGCCCAACTAAAAATTACCTTTGCCTTTTTCAAGGCCTATGGAACTTTCGCAGATTAAAATGGTGGTTACCGACATGGATGGAACCCTCCTAAACTCCAACCATGAAGTAAGTGACCTTTTTTTTACCATCTTTCACCAACTCCATAAAAAGGGAGTGCTCTTTGTTGCCGCCAGCGGAAGACAGTACCATAGTATGGTGGATAAATTAAGGCCCATTAAAGATGATATGCTTTTTATCGCAGAAAATGGGGCTTTGATTATGGAGAAAGAAACACGGGTACTTAGCACACCATTACCTAGAAAGTATTTGGAACAAACCATGGAGGTGGTTAGTAAGATTGATGGCGCACATCCTATTTTATGTACCGCCAATACCGCATTTGCTGTAGATGCTACCGATAAGTTCGTCGCCCTGCTCCAAGAATACTATACGCAATTTGAGGTAGTTCCTGGAATAGATGACGTCCAAGAAGAAGTACTAAAGGTAGCTGTCTATCACTTTGAAGATTCTGAACGAGGACTGTACCCCGCCGCTAAGCATTTAGAACAACGGCTTAAAGTTAAGGTTTCCGGTGCCAATTGGTTGGATATTTCCGCTATTGATGCGCATAAAGGATATGCGTTGTCCAAAGTAATGGAACAAAGGGGTATTACTGCCGATGAAGTTATGGTATTCGGTGATTATAATAACGACTTGGAAATGCTTCAACTTTCCAACTACAGTTTTGCCATGGCCAATGGACATGACAATGTCAAAGAAATCGCCAAATATGAAACCAAAAGCAACAATGAATACGGTGTTGAACGTGTTTTACAGCTCCTTTTGAACAGCCTTTCCTAACAAGCGGTCCTAAGAAAAACCGAGCAGCCTTCTTAAAATTGAGTTTGACGATATCTGTTTTTGGTGATCAAAGCTAGGTTTACATACAAATATTAGTATTTTACAACAATATTTGTAATCCTTTTCTTATTATTTATAGTATTGAACGATATAGGCGAAGGACCTCTGGGGAGTTTATGAAGTACTCGCTTACACCTGTTTATCTCCGGACAGGGCGTTACTTTCATTCGAAGTAAGTCCAGGAGTCTTTTAATTGTTAAATAAAACCATAGTTTATGTACGACGAAATTTATCTAGTTGATGACGAGGATTTAGTGAATGCCGTCAACGCTATTCATTTTAGGAAGTTAGGCCTGGAACACAAGCTTAAAAGTTTTACCAATCCGGAGCTTGCCTTGGATGACCTACGCTTTAGGAATAACCCACACAAAAGAACACTTATCTTATTGGATATAAATATGCCGGAAATGACGGGTTTTGAATTCTTGGAATTTATGGAATTGGAAGGTTTTCCCAAGACCAATGAGGTATTGATGGTGACCGCATCAGAAAATCAGGAAGATAAAACACGGGCGGAAACCTACTTTACCTATGTAAAGGGTTTTATTACCAAACCCCTGCGAACAAAAGAACTGGAAGCCTATTTACAGGTATCCTTCGTTGCCCACGAATAGCATTTACACACAAAGAAAAGTGCGACACCCCATATTGGACTGGGGCTTTATGCATTAAATCCCAATCTAAACCATAAAATTTAAGAATAGGAAGGCTGGCTACCTATTGGTATGAAAAAGATATCCTTCGTGGTCCCTTTTTAGGTTTTCTGTTTTTTCTTTCTTGCTGCGGGAAAAAGGACATTGTTCAAAATCAAGCGATAACCGGGAGAGGTAGGATGCAATTCCAATTCCGTTTTGGGGTCCCCTACCCTATGCTGGTAATCTTCCGGATCATGACCGCCATAAAAGGTAAAGAAGCCTTTTCCTTTAATGCCATGGATATATCTTGCCTCGCCATTTATTTTGCATTCGCCTAGCACCATAACCGTTGGTTTTACCTGCTCCCGGGTAAAGGAAGTGGTTTGGCCCATAAATCCTTTGACCAACGCGGTATGGTTTTGGGTAAGCATGGTAGGCACGGGATCCCATTTAGCGGAAAATTCCATTAAAGAAAAATAATCCGATTCCCTGGGCACCTCCTGCCGTTTTGGGGTCATATCAATGGTAGAAAACTCATACCGTAATGGATTGCGTTCCAGAACAAAGTCTTTAAAAGCAAAAGTACGATCATAATTAAGCTGTCCTTGGTAATTGGCATCCGAAGGATCTCCATCAAACATAGGCTCACAAATATCCACTCCATTAGCCGCTAATGCGATATCAAAACTATCCGTTGCGGAGCACATGGCGAACATAAAACCGCCTCCAATAACGTAACGCCTAATTTTTTCGGCTACGGCCCCCTTTTCCTCGGAAACTTTGGTATACCCTAATTTAGTGGCCCGTTCTTCAGCCAATCGCTTTCCTTCAATATACCAAGGTGCCGCCCGATAAGCTCCATAAAACTTACCATACTGTCCTGTAAAATCTTCATGATGTAAATGCAACCAGTCGTACAAAGCCAATTTATCGTCCAACACTTCCTCATCATAAACCGTAACATAAGGTATTTCTGCATAGGTCAATACCATGGTCACGGCATCATCCCAAGGTTGATTGTCCTTTGGGGAATACACGGCAATCTTAGGCGCTTTTTCCAAAATGACGGCATCTTGATTTTGGGACGGACTGCTAATCGCCTCTAAAATTCCTTGGGCCTCACCATCTGACAATACCTCAAAAGAAACACCTCGTATTTGACATTCCTTGCGAATGGCATCGCCATCCGGTAATAAGAACGAACCGCCCCTATAGTTTAACAACCATTGTACCTTCTGCTGCTTGTTAAGTACCCAATAGGTAATTCCGTATGCCTTAAGATGGTTTTTTTGACTTTCCACATCCATGGGAATTAGAATTACGGAGGCCGAAAGGTTTATAGTGAATAGTAAAAAAAGAAAAAATACAGTACTTCTTATCATAGCATGGGTTTGTGGTACCTACTCAAAGATAAACGAAAAGAAAGCGGGAAGTATTTTAAGCTGCGTTAAAGAAATGAGAAAGTATGTGGTTGAATGCGGAATGACGAATGCTTGGTGCTTGGTGCTTGGTGCTTGGTGCTTGGTAAGTAAACAAAACTCCTACTTAACCCAAAACCAAATTTTCCTGCTTATTGCTTCCCGGGTTTGTTATTTACCCTTGAGAACTTGTACTTGTGTTTGTCTTTTGTATTTGAATCTAAGCTTCACGTATTAAAAGGGCACGTCATCATCTTGCGGGGCATCGTTGTTGAAAGAGCTACCAAAAGCTTGGTTAGCATCCGGAAGGTTTGGCGTTGCAAACGGATTCTCATCCGTATCGTTCATTTTGGATTGGAACTCGAAGGGGGAATCAAAATCGTCCAAATTATCAAACTTACCAAGGTTTCCAATAAATTTGAGTCGGATGTTTTCCAAGCCACCGTTACGGTGTTTGGCTACAATAAGCTCACCTTGACCCTGGGTGGGCGTTCGTTCTTCATCATCCCATTCGTCAATTTTGTAGTATTCCGGTCGGTAAATAAAGGAAACGATATCCGCATCCTGCTCAATGGCCCCAGATTCCCTTAAATCTGACAATAGCGGTCTTTTACTACCACCCCTAGTTTCCACCGCACGGGACAACTGGGAAAGGGCGATGACAGGAACATTCAGTTCTTTTGCCAAGGCCTTAAGGTTACGGGAAATTGTAGAAATCTCCTGCTCCCTGTTCCCTCCTTTTTGGCTTCCGCCAGCGGTCATCAACTGTAAATAATCTATAATAATTATTTGAATATCGTGTTGTGATTTTAAACGTCTGGCCTTTGCCCGTAAATCAAAGATGGACAGGGACGGGGTATCATCAATAAAAAGAGGTGCTTTCTCCAAGGCTTTGACCTTGACGTTCAACTGCTCCCATTCGTGTTTTTCCAGCTTACCCGTCCTTAACTTCTCTGATGATAATCCTGTCTCCGAAGAAATAAGCCTGGTAATCAATTGCACGGAGGACATCTCACAAGAGAAAAACGCAACACCCTGATTAAAATCCACCGCTATATTCCTTGCCATGGACAAGGTTAACGCGGTTTTACCCATACCGGGTCTAGCAGCCACAATGATCAAATCACTAGGTTGCCATCCGGAAGTAAGCTTGTCCAACTTGTCAAACCCGGTGGCGATACCACTCAAGCCTTCTTTATTGGCAATTTCTTCAATACGTTTCTTGGCCTGTATCACCAAATTTTGAGCGGTCTCCGCAGACCGTTTTAAATTTCCTTGGGTGACTTCGTATAATTTGGATTCCGCATTGTCCAACAAATCAAAAACATCGGTTCCTTCGTTATAGGCATCTTCAATGATTTCATTGGAGATTTTAATCAAACTACGCTGGATAAATTTCTGAAGGATAATACGGGCATGGAACTCAATATGTGCAGAAGAAGCTACTTTTTGGGTAAGTTTTATCAGGTAAAAGTCACCACCTATCGCTTCCAAGTGACCGTCCTTCTTTAATTGCGAAGAAACGGTTAATAAGTCCACAGGTTCAGAGGATTCGAACAATTTAAAGATGGCTTCGTAAATAAAACGATGACTTTCTTTATAGAATACATCTGGATGTAAAATGTCTATGACTTCATCCACACCCTTTTTGTCAATCATCATCGCGCCTAATACAACCTCCTCTAAATCAGTAGCTTGTGGCGGTATTTTCCCGCGCTCCAAGTTAATGATAGTGGATTTGTCTATTTTACGACCTACTAGGGGTTTTGGATTGTCCATGGCTGCGAAAGTATGGAATTAACCTTGAGTTAACTTTAAATTTTCATTATGTGATGTCCACAGTTGTTCAACAATATTAGTGTTGAAAACTTAATAAAATTGTTAATAACGGGATTAATGTAGTAAGTGCTCTCCCATACATTCCAACAAAAAACGTAAAACGCAGGGTTAGCCGTTATAGACGCCCATGTTTGCGTATTTATCCATTCTATTCTTGACGAGCTCTTTTGGTGATAACTTTTCAAGCTCCTTAAAATGGTTGGAAATTTTGGCTTTTAGGGTATCAAAAGTCTTTTCCCTATTGGTATGTGCACCTCCTAAAGGTTCCCGTACAATTTCATCGATCAATTTCAATTTTTTCATGTCCGGGGCAGTAAGTTTAAGGGCTTCCGCTGCTTGTTCTTTATATTCCCAGCTGCGCCACAGGATGGAAGAGCATGATTCCGGCGAGATTACGGAGTACCACGTATTTTCCAGCATAAGCACCTTATCACCCACACCTATACCTAAAGCACCCCCAGAGGCTCCTTCACCAATAATTACAACGATGATAGGCACTTTTAAACGCGTCATCTCAATAATATTTCTTGCGATGGCTTCGCCTTGCCCGCGTTCTTCCGCCTCAATGCCCGGGTATGCACCGGGAGTATCTACGAAACAGACTACCGGGACACCGAACTTTTCGGCAGATTTCATTAAACGCAACGCTTTGCGATATCCTTCTGGGTTGGCCATCCCAAAATTTCGATACTGTCTGGTTTTGGTATTGTATCCTTTTTGCTGCCCGATGAACATAAAGCTCTGGTCCCCTATTTTACCAAGTCCACCGATCATGGCCTTGTCGTCCCGTACGGTTCTATCGCCGTGCAATTCTAAAAAAGTATCCCCGCAAATGGAATTGATATAGTCCATGGTATACGGACGATTGGGGTGTCTGGACAACTGTACCCGCTGCCAAGCGGTTAGGTTTTTATAGATATCCTTTTTAGTATCTGCCAGCTTTTTCTCTATTTGCTGACAGGTTTCCGTAACATCTACATCACTCTCTTCTCCAATAATTTGGCACTTCTGAAGCTGTTCTTCCAGTTCTTTGATCGGGAGTTCAAATTCCAAATATTCCATAGGGTTCTCGGTTCGTCGCGTTTGAAGCGCAAATATAAAACTTTGATACGGATTCTTAGAATTTAGGATTTTACTTTATGAAGAAAGCTTTTGATACAAAGCTAAATTAGTTTAGATGCTATAGGGGGAATAATGGACTACGTCCCTGTGTAAGGTGAAATGAGACTTGGTATTTTCATCCCCATTTAATACCCCATTTATTGCAGGCCGAAACTTGTGCCTACCTTTTTGCCTTTTGCAAAAGGTAAATGCCCAAAATACCAAAAATCACGTTTGGAATGGTGACTGCCAATACCGGGGAAAATCCAGATTGCTCCGCCATGGTTCCAAAAATCCGATCAAAAAAGATATAGACCAACCCTAAAGCTATTCCTAACAACAGGCTATAGCCCATACCTCCCCTTCTTTTTACGGAAGACACCGCAACGGCAATAATAGTAAGGATAAAGGCGGCTATAGGTAAGGCCCAACGCTTGTACTTTACCAAAATATAGGTGTTGATGTTAGAAGCTCCCTTACTTTTTTGATCCTCTATAAACTCGTTGAGTTCAAAAAGATTCTTCGTATCCGCAATATAAGATACCGGCGTAAGGTCGCCAATCCTAAAATTGAATATGGTATCCAACCGCCTTTTGGTCTCTACATACTCATTCCCATCCTTAAGCTTTCGTTTGGAGTAGGACGTTAATCTGTATAAGCTGTCTTTTTCTATCCATCTTATGTTGGAGGCATTTATTTTATAAGAGAGTTTTTCGTTCTCATCAAAATGCTCGTAGCTAAAATTATAACCCACTTGCCTGTTGGGGTCAAAACTGCTCACATAGATAAAATCGTTTTCATTAAGTTGGTTAAAAATATTGGTGGTCTGTCTATCCTGACGTCCTTTTTTAAAATACTTATATTCAAATTCATTGAATCCTATGCTCGCATGGGGTACGATAAATTGCCCCATGATAAAAATCAGAATGGCCACAATTGCCGCACCCAACATATACGGCCTAAGAAAGCGCCAATAGGATATCCCAGAACTTAAAATAGCCACTATCTCCGTATTTCCCGCCAGTTTTGCCGTAAAAAAGATGATGGAAAGAAATAGTAGGATGGGCATCAAGATATTGCCCAGTACCAAACTAAAATTTCCATAGAACTCGATGATTTCGCCCAATGGAGCTTCATTATCGATAATTTTTCCAATCTTCTCTGCCAAGCTCACCATAATCCCAATTGGGATAAAAAGGAGCAGTATGCCAATAAAAGTCAGCAGATATCGCTTTAATATGTATTTATCTAAAATGGTGAGCATTATAGTCTTTTGTCCATTTGTTTTACCATTTTCTGTTTCCAAGGTGTAAAATCCCCAGCTATTATATGTTCCCTCGCCTGTCTGGTGAGCCACAGGTAAAAACCGAGGTTATGGATGGTAGCAATTTGTTTACCAAGGTACTCGTTGGCTGCAAAAAGATGTCTTAAGTAGGCCTTTGAGTATTCTGTATCTACCCAGGTAATTCCCATAGCATCGATCGGGGAAAAGTCATCTTCCCATTTTTTGTTCTTGATATTTATGGTACCATGGGCGGTAAACAGCATACCGTTTCTTGCATTTCGAGTAGGCATCACACAATCGAACATATCAACGCCCAAGGCAATGTTCTCCAAAATGTTGATGGGCGTCCCAACGCCCATTAAGTATCTGGGTTTATCCTCCGGAAGGATATCGCACACAATTTCGGACATGGCATACATTTCTTCCGCAGGTTCCCCAACCGACAGACCACCAATGGCGTTTCCTACTGCACCTGCATTGGCAATGTACTCAGCGGATTGCTTTCTTAAATCCTTAAACGTCGATCCCTGTACAATAGGAAAAAATGCTTGATCAAAACCATATTTAACGGGGGTTTTGGCCAAATGGTCTATACATCTGTCCAACCACCTGTGCGTCATATGCATGGATTTTTTAGCGTAATCGTAATCACAAGGATAAGGTGTGCATTCATCAAAAGCCATAATAATATCCGCACCAATGGTCCGTTGGACTTCCATAACACTTTCCGGTGAAAAAAAGTGACTGGAACCATCGATATGCGATTTAAAATTAACGCCCTCTTCCTTAATTTTTCGCGTTCCGGATAAGGAATACACTTGATAACCACCGCTGTCCGTAAGGATATTTCTATCCCATCCCATGAACTTGTGCAATCCACCGGCTTTTTCAAGAATTTCAATTCCCGGTCTTAAATACAGATGGTAAGTATTTCCTAAAATGATGTCCGGATTGATATCTTCCCGCAACTCCCTTTGGTGCACTCCCTTTACGGTCGCCACAGTTCCAACAGGCATAAATATAGGGGTCGCTATAGTACCATGGTCCGTTGTGATTTCGCCAGCCCTTGCCTTTGAGCCCGCATCATTATGTAAAAGTTGGTATTTCAACACTGTATTTTGAAGCGCAAATATAGGAATCTCATAGGGAGCCGGTCCTTAAGAAAAAAATAAAGTTGGTTAGAAATCTATTTTTACAATTGTTGAAAAAGATGCAAAATAATCCTTTGGTTCCTTTGGTTTAGCTATGGATTGCGGTTACTTTTGAACCGATAAAATTTAACTGCAATGGCAAATATGCAAACATTGGAAGATTTGGTTACCCAAGTAAGGCGTGATATCCTTAGGATGGTACACAAGGTCAATTCTGGTCACCCAGGGGGTTCTTTGGGATGTACGGAATTTTTTGTGGCCCTGTATAACGAACTTATGGAACTTAAAGAAGGATTTGATATGGACGGAAAGGACGAAGATCTTTTCTTTTTGTCCAACGGTCACATTTCCCCTGTTTTTTATAGTGTTTTGGCGCGTAGGGGCTATTTCCCCGTGGAGGAGCTAAACACCTTTAGATTAATAGATTCCCGTTTACAAGGACACCCAACGACCCATGAAGGCTTGCCTGGGGTCCGTATTGCATCCGGTTCTTTGGGGCAAGGGATGTCCGTGGCCATAGGGGCCGCATTGGCCAAAAAACTCAATAAAGAGAATACGTTGGTCTATAGTTTGCATGGCGATGGGGAACTGCAAGAAGGCCAAAATTGGGAAGCGATCATGTATGCCGCAGGCAACAAGGTGGACAACCTTATTGCTACCATCGATAGAAACGGCCAACAAATTGATGGATCTACGGAAGACGTTTTACCCCTTGGAGATATTGCAGAAAAATTCAAGGTCTTTGGTTGGGATGTTTTGGAAATAGCGGACGGTAACGACTTGGAACAAGTTATTGCCGGACTTAAAGAAGCGAAATCCAGGACAGGTAAAGGAAAACCGGTATGTGTTGTTATGACAACGATAATGGGCAATGGCGTGGATTTTATGATGCATACCCATGCGTGGCATGGCAAGGCACCAAATGATGAGCAGCTAGCTAGCGCGTTGGAACAAAATCCTGAAACACTGGGAGACTACTAAAAACTCAAGTAAAATATTCCCACATAAACCGGGGATACCAATATTAAAAAAATGACACAATATACAGACCAAGGAAAAAAAGATACCCGAAGCGGATATGGTGCGGGAATGACGGAGTTGGGAAGAACGAACCCCAATGTAGTGGCGCTATGTGCGGATTTGGTAGGTTCTTTAAAAATCCAAGATTTCATTGATGAAAATCCCGAACGCTTTTTTCAAATAGGCATTGCAGAAGCCAATATGATGGGCATTGCCGCCGGTTTGACCATAGGTGGTAAAATACCTTTTACGGGAACTTTTGCCAATTTCTCCACGGGGAGGGTCTATGATCAAATACGCCAATCCATTGCCTATTCTGACAAGAATGTAAAAATATGTGCATCGCACGCTGGAATAACACTTGGTGAAGATGGCGCAACGCACCAAATTTTGGAGGATATTGGATTGATGAAAATGCTTCCGGGAATGACGGTAATCAATCCTTGTGATTATAACCAAACCAAAGCGGCCACCCTAGCCATTGCAGAACACCATGGACCGGTTTATCTTAGGTTTGGACGCCCAAAAGTGGCCAATTTTACTCCAGCAGACCAAACTTTTGAAATTGGAAATGCACTTATGCTAAGTCCCGGTACCGATGTTACCATTATTGCCACAGGTCATTTGGTATGGGAGTCGTTATTGGCCGCAGAGGAATTGGAAAACCAAGGGATTTCTTGTGAAGTGATCAATATCCATACCATTAAACCTTTGGATGAAAAAGCTATTCTGGACTCGGTTAAAAAGACCGGATGCGTGGTTACCGCGGAAGAACATAATTATTTAGGCGGATTAGGGGAAAGCGTTGCGCGAACATTGGCCCAACACCACCCCGCCCCACAGGAATTCGTAGCCACCCAGGACACTTTTGGGGAAAGCGGGACACCTGAGCAATTAATGGAGAAATACGGGCTGAACAATAAAGCCATAGCCGCAGCCGTTTTAAAAGTGTTGAAAAGAAAATAACTTTTGGTATTGTCTTTGCTACCACTTTTCATCATGAACAGTAAAACGAACACATTATGAAAAAAACACTTCTTATTTTAGGAATGGTGCTCTGTAGCACTATTACCTTTGCACAAAGCGGATCCGGTTTTGGGATTAAGGCAGGCCTTAATTACAACGGTAATGGTAATTTTATCGATGACACCAGAAATGTGGTCGAAAACGCAGAACGCAATGCTGGCTTCCATGTTGGGGTCTTTGGCAAACTGGGGAATCGTCTTTATGTACGTCCAGAATTAGTCTACACGAGTACCACTTCAGGATACGAAGAGGGAGACTTAAAGATTCAAAAGCTTGATTTACCAGTTTTGGTAGGTACTAAGGTTATAGGTCCCCTGCACGCATTTGTTGGACCTGCATTTCAGTTCTTACTGGATACGGAGTTTAGTGATGTTACTTTTGATAACGTAGAAAATGATTTTACGGTAGGCATACATCTGGGTGTTGGCGTAAACCTTGGGAACTTTGGTATAGATTTAAGATATGAGCGAGGTTTAAGTGATAACGAAGTGAATTTCATTAACTCCAATATTACCACTTTAGAGGGCAATAGGGTAGACACACGACCCGATCAATTGATTCTCAGCTTTGCGATAAAAATATAACATGTAAAAAGCCCCAATATGGGGCTTTTTTTATGCTTGTTTTTTTACCGTTATCAACTATCCGAATCAAGATAATCCGGGGTACCATCACCGTCGGAATCTGGGAAACTAACTGTACCGTCATCACCTATGGTGATTTCATCCCTAGTAGCAATACCGTCACCGTCATCGTCGAAGTCTAAATAATTAGGAGCACCGTCACCATCCGTATCATCGTTGAAGAGGTCTTTGTCCCCATTTAAATCCTCTAAAATACTTGATATATTATCCCTGTCATGGTCAGCAGTTTCCAAAGCAAATAGGCTAATGCTAAATACCAAAGGAGTAAAGGGTTGCCCTGTGGTAAATTGATTAAAGAATCCCAAACCAGAAGGCATGATTATCAAACCTGCACCAAAATCTTCTATGGTGAACGTTCCGTCCGTTCCTTCAACTACGGTTGTCCCAGCCCTAAACTGGGCTACTCCTTCTTGGAAGCCCTTAACAACGCCACCTTGTGCAGTACCTGGGATTCCCTGTAAATCTGTCCATTGCCCAATCTCTGTATCGTTTTGAAATATGGTTCTATCTAAACGAAAACCTTCAAACCTTACGAAAGTTGAATCTGCTATGGTTGCTTGTTCCCCTTGTCCTTGCCTTCCCCTAATAATGTATAGCGTATGCGGAATATTCTCTTCCCCATTGTCCAAATTAAAGCGCGAATCTGATACCAATATCGTCAATGTCGTATCAATTTGCTCGGCCAAAGGTGTTCGATTAGCATTCTCACCCGCAATCGTATCGACAACAACCTTAAAATCAAAACCGGCCGGTGGGTTTGCAAACTGGTCGTCATTGTAAAAATGGGTTTGCAAAAACTCCATAATTTCCATTTCATCCTCGGCGACCACTTCGCTCAATCTCCTATTCTCCACCCGAATCACATCTAGCCCATCATCATCCCCACAGCCCACTAGAAAAAAAGCGAATACCAGGATACCAAAATACTTTTTCATCAACAACAATTTATTTGAAGCCGCAAGATACAATTTTCAACTATTTTTGATATTTCCTTAACTAAAGATTTGCATAGGGCATGCGTATTGACAAATTCCTTTGGAGCGTTCGCTATTTTAAAACCAGAAACATGGCAACCATAGCCTGCAAAAAAGGCCATGTAAGGGTTAACGAGCATACCGTAAAACCTTCAAGGGAGGTATACCCCATGGATAACATTCGGGTACGAAAAAACCAAATAGACTATCAACTTACGGTTATGGACATACCGGAAAGTCGCGTTGGGGCAAAACTCGTGGACGTATATCGTAAGGACACTACCCCAAAAGAGGCTTTTGCGAACAACGAATTGTTAAAAAATGCCAAAGAACACTACCGGAAAAAAGGAACAGGAAGACCTACCAAAAAAGATAGACGGGATATTGAAGGATATCTAGAGGAACCCGAATAAACAGATTGGTTATCTTTGACATAGAAGTAATCGGTTATGACGAACCCAATATTATCACACGACCAAATACAGCATAAAATAAAACGGATGGCCTATCAAATTTATGAAGCCAACGTAAATGAGGAGGAAATCATCATCGCAGGCATTGAAGGCGGCGGATTGCATTTGGCAAAAAAAATAAGCAGACAATTACGTAGCATTACTACTGCCAAAATAACGCTGTGCAAGCTGGACATGGACAAAAAAAATCCTTTAAGCAGTGGTGTAACCACCTCCTTAAATGAGCGGGACTACGCCAACAAATCTATAGTACTTGTGGATGATGTCCTTAACTCCGGCACTACCCTTATCTATGGGGTCCATCATTTTTTGAATACGCCCTTAAAACAACTTAAGACCGCCGTCTTGGTGAATAGGAACCATAAAAAATACCCGGTAAAAGCGGACTACAAAGGTATTAGTCTTTCCACCTCGTTGCATGAACACATAGAGGTAGATTTCCAGACCAATAACGATAGCGTATCCCTAGGCTAGAGCTTCGGTAATTTTGTTGACTATCGTAGGAACCGATTCCCCGTCGCAGGCTATAGTTTGTTTGGCTCGGTTATAAAACGCATTGCGCTCAAACAAATGTTTGCCGATAAATTCTGGTAAATCGTCATCATTAAGTCCTGCCACTAAAGGCCGCTGTTGCTTCTCCCCTTTTATCCTAGTGATTAGGGCGCCAATGGAAAGTTTTAAATAAAACGAATGTGTGGCGTTTTGGTGGACCACATCCATATTATTACCATAACACGGGGTACCACCCCCTAAGGACAATACCATTTGGCTATTGCCTTCTAATAAGCTTTGAAGCACTTGGGTTTCCTTTTTCCTAAAAAAAAGTTCCCCATGGTCCTCAAAAATCGCGGAAACCGATTTTCCAACCTCTTTCTCAATGGCTTGGTCCAAATCTACAAAAGCTACGTTTAAATGGTTCGCTAACGCTTTCCCCACCGTAGTTTTTCCGCTGGCCATATACCCTAATACTACTACTTTCAAGTCCTTAGACATAGTGCTGTTTTAAAAAGACAAATTTATTACTATTTCGTCTTGATAAATTGATAATAGATAGTATATTTGCAGCCGCTAAAGTGATATTTTTCATTTTTGCAGGAGACCTGATAGCTCAGTTGGTAGAGCATCTCCCTTTTAAGGAGAGGGTCCTGGGTTCGAGCCCCAGACTGGTCACAACAAAAAAAGTTAAGCATTTGCTTAACTTTTTTTTTACCTTTATTTAAATAATGCGCACGTGGCGGAATTGGTAGACGCGCCAGCTTGAGGGGTTGGTGGACATTAGTCCGTGGAAGTTCGAGTCTTCTCGTGCGCACTTTTAGTCTTTATTTCTTCATTTTTTTTAAATCAAATTTTCATATTTTAATAGTTATACTATTAAAATATCCTTAAAACGTCTTTCTATTCCAAAAAAAAGTTATTTTTGTTTAACCTTTTTTAACTAAAAATGAACAACATAAAAAGCACCTTTAGCATTAAAGACCTAGAAAATCTAACTGGCATAAAAGCACATACTATTAGAATTTGGGAAAAACGCTATAATCTTCTCCAACCAGAACGTACAGATACTAATATTAGATATTACAGCTTAGTTAATCTTCAAAAGCTTTTAAATATTAGTTATTTAAATAACAATGGTTATAAAATATCAAAAATCGCTTCGCTTAATGTTAAGGAAATTCCTGAATTAGTTAAAGAAGTTGCTAAAAATGATCATACAAATAGCTACTCCATTGATACGTTTAAACTATCAATGTTAAATTTTGATCAAAAACTCTTTTATGATACTTATGAGAGTTTAATTAAAGAAAAATCATTTATTGACATATTTTATCAAGATTTTATTCCTTTACTATCTGAAATTGGCATGCTCTGGCAAACCGATACTATTACACCAGCACATGAACATTTTTTAACCTCTTTAATTAGGCAGAAAATTTTAGTGAATACTGAGAAAATTCAATCTCAAAATCAAGAGAAGACAGATAAAGTTTTTGTTTTATACCTTCCTGATAACGAAGTGCATGAATTAGGACTTATGATCATAAATTATCAAATAGTAGCAAGTGGTCATAAATCCATTTTCTTAGGTCAAAGCGTACCAATTGAAGGCCTAAAAGATCTTCTCAATTATTATGATGACATCACATTTTTATCCTATTTCACTGTTAAACCAGAAAAAGAATATATCTCAGATTACCTTAAAGAATTTTCAGAGAAAATTCTAGTAAAAAAATCAATCAAATTCTGGGTTCTAGGAAGAATGCTAAATGAACTCGATTTAAATACACTCCCAAAACAAATTATACCTTTTGATTCAATCGAACATTTAGTTAAAAATTTGTAAAAAAGCTTCAATAAAAGTTAATTTTGTTTAACTTTTATCTAACTTTGTTAAACAATGACAAAACGCATTTCTATTATTGGTTCTGGTTTTTCTGCCCTTTCGGCATCCTGTTATCTTGCTAAAGAAGGCTATGATGTGACCATTTTCGAAAAAAATGAAACTATTGGTGGACGATGTCGTCAATTCAAAAAAGACGGCTTTACTTTTGATATTGGACCTAGTTGGTACTGGATGCCAGATATATTTGATAAGTTCTTCGCCGATTTTGGTAAAAAAACATCAGATTTCTATCAGCTAGACAAATTAAGTCCTGCATATCAAATTTTATTTAAAGACGAAGTAATTACCATAGGAGACTCCTTAGAAAAAATATGTGTAGAGTTTGAACGGATTGAACCAGGAAGCTCTATATCTCTAAAAAAATTCATTGATAAAGCTGCTACAAACTATGATATTGCCATAAATAAAGTAGTACTAAAACCAGGTATCTCTCCTTTTGAGTTAGTAACACCTGAGACAGCTATGCGTGTTGATCAGTTTTTTAAGACTATAAGTGGAGACGTAAGAAAGAACTTTAATAATTCTAAACTGATTTCTACATTAGAATTCCCCGTATTATTCTTGGGAGCTAAACCAAGTAAAACACCTTCATTTTATAATTTCATGAACTATGCCGACTTTGGTCTAGGCACTTGGCACCCAAAAGGTGGCATGTATGAGATTATTAAAGCAATGCAAGCAGTTGCAGAGAGTTTAGGTGTCAAAATACATACAAAAAGCCCGATAGATAAGATAAATGTAGATAATAGTAGTGCAACGTCTATACTATCAAATGGCATAGAATATAAAAGTGATATTGTTTTGAGTGGAGCAGATTATCATCATTCAGAAACATTATTAGACCAAAAGTATCGTCAATATTCAGAAAAGTATTGGAGTAAAAAAACATTTGCACCGTCTTCTCTTCTATTCTATATTGGTTTTGATAAGAAATTGAAAAATATTCAACATCACAACTTATTCTTCGACACAAATTTCGAAACACATGCTGAAGAAATCTATGACAATCCAAAGTGGCCAAGTGATCCATTGTTTTATGCAAATTTTCCATCTGCTACAGATCAATCTATGGCACCAGTAAATTGTGAAACAGGATTCTTTTTGATTCCTATTGCACCAGGAATTGACGACACAGAAGAATTAAGGTCTCAATATTTTGACCTTATCATGTCAAGATTTGAAAAATTAACGCACCAATCTATTAAAAATAATATTATATTTAAAGAATCCTTTTGTGTAAAAGACTTTATAAAGGATTACAATTCTTATAAAGGTAATGCTTATGGTATGGCAAATACGCTATCTCAAACTGCATTTCTAAGACCCAAATTGAAAAGCAAAAAGGTTAACAACCTCTATTTCACAGGACAATTAACGGTTCCAGGACCAGGAGTACCTCCCGCTCTAATTTCAGGAAAATTAGTAGCAGAGCTCATTAAAAAATATCACAGTAATTAATATGAAGTCAATTTTTGATACTGTTTCCCACGAGTGTAGTAAGGTTGTTACAAAATCTTATAGTACTTCCTTTTCATTAGCAACAAAAATGTTGTCTGACTCAATACGTCAAGATATTTATAACATCTATGGATTTGTAAGATTCGCAGACGAAATAGTAGATACTTTTCATGATTATGATAAGCAAATACTATTTGATAATTTCACTAAGGACCTAGAACTCGCATTAGAACAAAAGATTAGTTTAAATCCCATTTTAAATTCATTTCAAGAAACCTATCATAGATACAATATTGATAAACATCTCGTTGATGCATTTATGAAAAGTATGCGTACAGATTTACACAAAAGCACATATTTAACAGATGAAGAATACAAACAGTACATCTATGGATCTGCTGATGTTGTAGGATTAATGTGTTTAAAAGTTTTTGTGAAGGGTGATAATGAAAAATATGAGTCGCTAAAAGACTCTGCTATGAGTTTAGGGTCTGCATTTCAAAAAGTAAATTTCTTAAGAGATTTAAAAGCAGATTTTGAGGATTTAAGTAGAACCTATTTTCCAAATACAGATTTAAATCATCTAGATGAAGCTTCTAAACAAGCTATCATAAGTGATATAGAAAATGATTTCGCTCTAGGTCTACAAGGTATCAAGCGTTTACCAATAGAAGCAAAATTTGGTGTTTTCATGGCGTATAGATATTACAGTCAGTTACTTAAAAAGCTAAAGAAGACACCAGCATTAGAGATAAAATCGACCAGAATTAGAGTACCCAACTACAAAAAGTTTGAGCTACTCACTAGAAGCTATGTTAAATATCAATTAAACTTAATGTAATCGTATGCAAACTATATACTGGATATTAATTTTCTTAGGTGTTTTTAGCACCATGGAATTTATGGCTTGGTTTACTCACAAATATGTTATGCATGGTTTTTTATGGAGCTTACATAAAGACCATCATCACAAAGATCATGATAGTTGGTTTGAGCGCAACGATGCATTTTTTATATTTTATGCCATCGTGAGCATGACCTGTTTTTACTTATGGAGCTATGAAGGCGTATGGTATTGTTTACCAATAGGTCTAGGTATAATGGCATATGGAGCTGCATATTTTTTAGTTCATGACATTTTCATTCACCAACGTTTTAAGATGTTTAGAAAAGCTAATAACTGGTATGCTAAAGGCGTAAGACGTGCTCATAAAATTCATCACAAACATTTAGGAAAAGGAGATGGTGAGTGTTTTGGGATGTTATTTGTACCTTTCAAATATTTCAAAAAATAGCAGATTACCTCACCTATGACAACGCCTTCCCATTTCGATTACATTATTATAGGGAATGGACTAGCAGGTCTTCAATTAGCTCTTAAGCTAGCTTCGGAAACGAGCTTTGATCATAAAACAATAGCGTTGATAGACCCTTCAGATAAGTCTACAAATGATAAAACGTGGAGCTTTTGGGAAACTGAACCATCACAATGGAATGCAATTACTCACAAATCCTGGAACAAAGCATCTGTAATTTCATCAAACAAAATAACCCATTTAAACCTCTCTCCATATACATACAAAACCATACGTGCTATTGATTTTTACACAGAAGCTAAAGCGCAACTCAACCAGAAGGACAACATTTATTTTATTAAAGAACAGGTCACTTCTGTTTTAGAAGAAGAACATGTTACAGTAGCAACAAACAAGGGCTCTTGTACAGCAACTCACGTTTTTGATAGTAGAGTACCAAAAGAGTTTTCTACTGAAGATAAAAATAGTATTTCTATTATTCAACATTTTAAAGGCTGGATAATAAAAACGGAGAATGATGTTTTTGATAAAAATAAAATCATCATGATGGATTATCGTCTTAAAGACGGAAATCAAACAACATTCACCTATGTCTTACCATTTTCAAAAACCGAAGCCTTAGTAGAGTTCACTTATTTTACTGAGCATACAGTAGAAGAAAGCGTTTATGACAATTACATTAAAACCTACATCAAAGACTATTTAAAAATAGACACCTACTCTATTCTAGAAACCGAAGTTGGTCAAATCCCAATGACTAACTACAATTTTGAACGTTTCAATACAGAGAAGATTACTAAAATAGGTACAGGAGGTGGATGGGTAAAAGGCTCTACAGGCTATTCCTTTAAACATACCGAAAAGAAAGTTGCTAAAATCATTGACAACTTAAAGGCCAATCGCTTGCCTTCCGAAGGGCTATTTCAAAGAAAATATAAGTTTTATGATAAGGTGTTTTTAAAAGTCCTCAAAGATGAAAACCATAAAGGCGAATGGATTTTTGAAAATTTTTATGCAAAAAACGCTCCTCAAACCATGTTCAGGTTTTTAGATGA
>CALEYA010000010.1 GCA_937926215.1 uncultured Croceitalea sp.
GCTGTTACTGGCCAAATAATCCTTTGAAAGGGTTATCCCATATTTGAGGGCCAGATAGGATTGCACTTGGGTAATTTCCGTGGCATCCAAATCAGTGGTATATATGATAACTTCACCCATATCACCAAAAAAACGACGTCCTCCATCACTATCCAGAGCACCACTTTTAGATTGTCTTCCTATGGAAACAGGTCCTGCACCGGTAGCATGGGAAGGGTTTTCTAGAATTTGTGATGTGGTAAACTGGGAGAAAATCATCCCGTTTGAAAATACAGAAGCTCCGTTGATGTTCAAACTTTTGTTTCCGCCAAAATCATAATCTGCCTCCGCCAAGGTGGTAGTAATGGCGGACAGCAAAGGTTCATTGTTCTCAGATTCCGTAATTACGCCTTGATCATCACTTACCGCTAAGCCGTAATCGCCTGTGCTGTATAACCCAAAGTCAACAACGAATTTTCTAGCTCCGCCAGTGGAAGGGTTTACAACAGAAAATATATGTAGGCCATTATTAGCCGCTGGCGAGAAAATATAGTCACTACCCAGGTTGAAGCCTATTTGATTACTACCGGACCCAAAATTCAGGGCAGGGTTAAAATTTAATGCGCTTCCATCATAGGTGGGCCTATTGGAATTTGTGTCTTCATCGGCCGTAAATCCATTGGGCGAATTGTCCGCCCAAGTGTTGACATCTTGTCCTTGTACCGTGGTATTGGTTCCGGCATCTGCCTTTAACCATAGACTTAGATTGGAACTTACCCCTCCTGGGGATTGTGCGTTTAGTTGGTAACTTCCTAAGGCGCATAGAAGCACATAAAGGAATAGGGAATACTGGTTTTTCATTAATGGGATTTTTGTTGATAGTCTGTTAGGTGCCATGGTTTTCGGAACTCTTTAAACAAGACTTGATACCCCAATTTTACTACCTAAAGGAAGATGAAACGTAATAAATGTTGTGTAAGTCGGGAGCTATTGTAGTGAAAGTAGTATTTTTTGATGTTTAATGTAGTAATTTACTTACAAATAATATTTATCAAAATATTTGCTACCCTATCCCCAAACCCCTTATATATTCTTGATTTCTTGGTCAACCAACAGGATATAGGCTTCCATAGCTTCTTGCTTGCCAAGGTTTTGTGCTTGGATAAGTGCATTGGCCTTAAAAGCATTGATGAGCGGCGTCTTGCTGCCCGGATTGTCAAAGTTTTTGTTGGCTATTTTGTAATAGGCGTAGAGTTTTAACAGGGTATCGGCAGGAATAGGTTCCGTAAACTTATTTACGTATTCCACGGCTTCTTCAAACGCCTTATGTAAATCGCTATTGGTCATCTTTGGAAGGTAACATGGCAATGCAGGTTTTAGCTCCTGTTACTTTTTGATTTAATCCTACACAAATTTTGCTATCCAATGGAAGAAAAAGGTCTACGCGGGAGCCGAATTTTATAAAACCGGCATCCTGTCCTTGCACTACTTGTTCCCCTTCTTCTGCATAATTGACAATCCTACGGGCCATGGCACCGGCAATCTGACGGTATAACACCTCGCCAAACTTAGGGGTTCGTATGACCACGGTAGTACGTTCGTTATCTGTGCTGGATTTGGGATGCCAAGCCACCAGATATTTCCCTGGATGGTATTTGGAGAAAGTTATGGTTCCACTTGCCGCATACCGGGTTACGTGGACGTTCAATGGTGACATGAATATGGAAACTTGTTTTCGTTTTTCCTTGAAGTATTCCGTCTCTTCTACTTCTTCAATGACCACTACCTTGCCATCTACGGGAGCTAAAATCTCATCAAAATTAGGGGTTACCGGACGTTTAGGGTTTCTAAAAAACTGTAAAATCAATATCAAAAACACCAGTGCCGTAAGTTGTAAGGCTAGTTTTAACCATTCTGATGTTACGTAATAGTGTGCAGCAAACACGGTAACAACAGTAAGAAAGAATGCAATGAGGATGATATTTTTTCCCTCTTTATGAAACATAAGCAAACAGTTTTAATGTCAAAAAAGCCAAAGGTGCGGCGTAGATCAAACTATCCAAGCGGTCCCAAATACCCCCATGCCCAGGTAAAATAGCACCACTGTCCTTTACCCCGGCAACCCGTTTGAACTTGGATTGCAACAGGTCCCCCAAACCTCCAGATATTACAATGACCACACATAATACCATCCATTGGGAAGTGGTAATGCGTGGTTCATATTGGGATAAAAAATATGCGGCCACTAATGCAAAAATAAGCCCTCCTAAGGAACCTTCAATGGTTTTTTTAGGGGAAACGGAAGGGAAAAGTTTGTTTCTCCCCAAGGTTCTGCCTACCAAATAAGCGAAACTATCACTTACCCAAATCAAAATAAAGATTCCCATGATCAAAAACTGGGCAAAACCAGTTTCATTATAAGGAATCATGGTGAGGAAGATACACCCCCCGCCGATGTAGAAAACGCCAATAATAAATTTTTGTACCGTAGTAAACTCCAATTGCTTTTTTGAAAACAGGTAGGCTAGGAGTGCAAAGTTTACGGTTAGGGTCAAAATCAAAAGGAAGTTAATGGGTACCTTATCATGTATTAAATAGATATAAGCCCACCATAATGCCAAATACGCTATAAAGATATGGTAGCCTTTGAGCTGGACTATTCTTTTGTACTCATACAAACAAGCAAGACCAAAGGTCATGAACAGAAAATCAAAAGCGTCCGAGTTTAAAAAAACGGTAGAAAGTAAAAGAACTACGTATAAAATTCCTGTAATGCTACGCTTAAAAAGTTCTTTCATTGTGTTAGTAGTCTTCTAACAGCAAAAGATATACATTTTTTGACGCACTGCCGTAAGAAAGGAAATCATTTTTATTTTCTTGGGTAGGTTCAAAATGTTTTAAGGTGGTGATGTTATCCGGGAGGACCTTGTCGTATTTCTTTTTAATCATCTTTAAAGCTTCGCTTATGGAATCTACCAACTGGCTTGTAGTCGCAAAAACGATAAGGTTATCCGGGAGCTCATTAAGTTTCCGTTCCTTAATTTGGTTGGAACAGACTAAAATGGATCCGTTGTGGGCAATAAGATGTTCGCAAGTGGTAAAGAAGATATCGCTATCCTTACGTTTGTCCGTAAAGTTGAGCTTTTCTGTCGCAAAGCGTTCATTTATTCTCTTGTCCAGCGTATAAAAGGCTTGGGTTTGCCAATTATTTTCAGATATGATGCTTTCAAGGGCATTTAGGACTTCCGTAAAGTTTTCGCAATAAATAAATTTGCCACCATTTTTTTTGAAATAGATGGTAAATTTTTCGTCGATGGGAATCTTTAGGTCTGGCATGTGTTCCCCACGGGTCTCCGTAGTTTCTTTGGGAACTTTCTTACCACCGCCAAAAAGTTTATCAAAAACACCCATGCTAACAGCTCAACTTACACTTATTCCGTCTCCTTATCTTCTTCTTCGGTAATTTCTTTACCATTGGGTATTACCTCTGCAAGTTCTTCTTTCTCAAAAGGTCTTTTCCCAAAAATCTTTTCCAGGTCATCCTTAAAGATTACTTCTTTTTCCAACAAACGTTCCGCAAGTTCGGTCAATTTGTCTTTGTTTTCTTGCAGTAATGCAATGGCCCGTTGGTATTGCTTCTCTATTATTTTCGAGATTTCGTTGTCAATTTTCCTGGCGGTTTCTTCACTATAGGGTTTTGTGAAACCATACTCGCTTTGTGCGGAATCGTAATAGGTGATATTTCCCAACTCCTCATTAAGCCCATAAATGGTTACCATGGCCCTAGCTTGTTTGGTCACTTTTTCCAAATCACTTAGTGCGCCTGTGGATATTTTATTGAACATCACTTTTTCTGCGGCACGACCTCCCATGGTGGCACACATTTCATCCAACATTTGGTCCGGTCTTACGATAAGGCGTTCTTCGGGCAAGTACCATGCGGCTCCTAAGGATTGCCCCCTAGGCACGATAGTTACTTTGACCAAGGGTGCGGCATGTTCCAACATCCAGCTTACGGTAGCGTGGCCCGCTTCATGGAAAGCGATGGTTTGCTTTTCGCTCTGCGTGATGATTTTGTTCTTTTTTTCCAAACCACCCACAATTCGGTCAACGGCATCAAGAAAATCTTGTTTGTTTACCGCTTTTTTCTCTTTTCGTGCAGCGATCAAGGCCGCTTCATTACACACATTGGCAATATCCGCTCCAGAGAACCCAGGGGTTTGCTTGGCCAGAAAATCCAAATCCAGGGTTTCGGCAGTTTTAATAGGCCTTAGGTGTACTTCAAAGATTTCCTTACGCTCCCTAATATCCGGAAGGTCTACATAAATCTGACGGTCAAACCTACCGGCACGCATTAACGCTTTGTCCAAAACATCGGCCCTGTTGGTGGCCGCCAATACAATTACGTTGGTATTGGTGCCAAAACCATCCATTTCCGTCAATAACTGGTTCAGGGTGTTTTCCCTTTCGTCATTGGAACCTGTAAAGTTGTTTTTTCCCCTTGCCCTACCTATGGCATCAATTTCATCAATAAAAATTATGGCAGGTGATTTGTCCTTGGCTTGTTTAAAAAGGTCACGCACCCTTGAGGCACCTACACCTACGAACATCTCCACAAAATCTGAACCTGAAAGGGAGAAGAAAGGTACTTTGGCTTCCCCGGCAACTGCTTTGGCCAATAGGGTTTTACCGGTCCCTGGAGGGCCTACCAATAAGGCGCCTTTGGGAATTTTACCACCTAAGGAGGTATATTTATCCGGATTTCTAAGGAATTCCACGATTTCCTCTACTTCTTCTTTTGCGCCTTCCAAACCGGCAACATCCTTAAAAGAAGTTCGAGTATCCGTTTTTTCATCAAAGAGTTTCGCTTTTGATTTTCCAATGTTAAAAATTTGACCTCCTGCTCCGCCACCGGCACCACCGGACATGCGTCTCATCAAGTAAATCCAAATTCCGATGATCAATGCAAATGGCAGTAACGAGAACAGAATATCCCCAAGCACATTGTTTTCCGTATCAAAATCAACAATAGTATCTAAATTATTGTCCTTTTTGATGTTTTTGATCTCATCCTCAAAGTTCTGGAGGTCCCCATAATCCAAAATATACTGTGGGGCCAAGCCCGCAGATGGAATGATGGATTTGTCCGAAACATTTTTGTGAACGTCCTTCTTTAGTGCCTCATCCGTAAGGAATACTTTGGCTTGTCTGGTATTGGTGATGATCAAAATTTCCTTGATATCGCCATTTCTTAAAAACTCTTGCAATTCAGAGGTGGTCGTCTTTTCCGTACTGGAAAAAGCACTACTGCCAAAGAACTGAAAGCCCAAGATCAAGGCTACGATTACACCGTAGATCCACCATGAACTAAAACGAGGTTTTTTTGGGGTATTTGAATTGTTTTCTTTTGCCATTGTTTAATTATTGTAGCTACTTTCTACCGTGGTTACCTTGGCATCTCCCCAAAGTCCTTCAATATCATAGAATTCCCTAATATGTTTTTGAAATACGTGGACTACTACGTTTACGTAATCCATTAAAATCCACTCTGCGTTTTCCGAACCTTCAACATGCCAAGGTTTGTCTTTGATCGCTTTACTTACGGTTTTTTGTATGGAAGAAACAATGGCGTTTACGTGTGTGTTGGATGTACCATTGCAAATGATAAAGTAGTCACAGACCGTGTTTTCTATTTCCCTAAGGTCCAGCAGATTAATATCTACGCCCTTCACATCTTCTATTCCCGATAATATTAAGGAAATAAGCTCATCTGCGCTAGCTTTGTCTTTCTGCATTCAAAAATATTAGGTTTTACAAAGTTATTACTTTTTTGTTTTGTGGCACTGCGTTTTTAACATTACATTCAACCTTATTATCAGCACCTCCAATGCATTTAATCAAACTTGATGCCATCGATTCCACCAACGCCTATTTAAAGGACTTGGCGTTGCAAAACCAGCTAGAGGATGACACGGTAGTTTATACCCCAAACCAACGTAAGGGTAGGGGGCAGTTGGGTAGCGGTTGGACCTCTGAACAGGGTAAAAATCTAACTTTCAGCATATTAAAAAATTTTTCCAACCTCCAAGTATCCCATAAAGTATGGGTAAACAGTCTGGTGGCCTTTGCAATTATAGAGGTGTTGCAGGGTATGGCAGTCCCCAAATTAAGGGTTAAGTGGCCTAACGACATTATGTCAGGGAATCATAAGATATGCGGTATCTTAATTGAGAATGTGTTGCAAGGCACCCAGATTAGAAAAACTATTATCGGAATAGGTCTTAACGTAAACCAAACGGTATTCGAAGGATTGCCCAATGCCAGTTCCCTGCAATTGCTTTTAAAACGACCCCTTGTATTGGAACCGTTGTTGCTGGAATTGAGCGCTACCATTAGCAATCGGCTTAAGGGAATAGCCGAAATTCCTTGGGAAAAGCTTAAAGCAGATTATGAAAGCCTGCTGTACCGCAAAGACATTCCTACCGCTTTTGAAGATGCCAATGGATTACAATTTATGGGAATCATTCGCACCATAGACCAAAACGGAAAACTATGGGTAGCAGATGAGGATGGGCAGGTAAAAAGCTACGGGTTAAAGGAAATCAAGCTTTTGGGTTAGCTATATCTTATCCATATTGCTGGCCAAAGTTTCCATGAATTTAGTAATAGGACCTTTGATCATCATGGCCATCATGGCATTAAATTCCCCTTCAAAGCTTAGACCTACCTCACTTTGTTCGGCAGCCAGTTCAGCAATGGTAGCGGTCAATGTAAACGGTAATTTATCGCTGGCCGCCCCAAGGACTATTTTTTCGTGCGGATGTTGCTCTTTTAAACGAAGGATGATTTCCGGCATTCCCTTTAGGGCGAACTTAAAGGTTTCTGCGTCCAAAACTTCAAATTTGTCAATATTCTCCGGCATCAGGGTTTCAAAATTTTTAATGTCTATCAAAAATTCAAAAACCGCTTTTGGGCTTTTAGCTACTATTTTTGCGGGTGTTTCTATATGCATGCTGCTATTGTTTCCAGTTTTGGGGGGCTTTACGCCATTCTAACAAAGTTTGTACTGTTTCTTCTTTAACGTAGTTGGTTTCCGACGCTTGATCGATAAGCAGTTCATAATTGCTTAGCGTATGCAATGCCAATTTTTCCGTTTCAAAATTTTCTTCCGCTAGTTTAAAACCATAGGTAAAGATGGCCAGCATGCCTTTGACATCTGCCCCTGCCTCTTGCAAGGCTTTTACGGCGTTCAAACTACTTTTACCCGTGCTTATCAAATCTTCGATGACAACTACCGATGTTCCGGCTTCCAGTTGCCCTTCGATTTGGTTTTGTCGTCCATGGGATTTTGGTTCTGGCCGCACATAGATAAACGGTAACCCCATTGCTTCCGCCACAAGGATGCCGATACCAATGGCCCCGGTGGCTACCCCGGCAATGCAATCCGGTTTGCCGTAGAGTTGTTCTACCTGCTTGGCCATTTCCTCCCTAACGTAGTTTCGTATTTGGGGATAGGATAAAATAATCCGATTGTCACAATATATGGGGGATTTCCAGCCGGAAGCCCACGTAAATGGATTTTCAGGATTCAACTTTATTGCATTAATTTGCAACAATAGCTCAGCTGTTTTTTTGGCGCTGTTCTTGTCTAAAATCATTGCGCAAATGTATAAAGTTTTTGTTAATGAGTCTCCGTTGTTCTTAACAAATGAAAAGCCGGACAATATGGTTGGCAATGTTTTTTTGATGGAGGACAATGCTATAACTTATGCCATTACCTCACTTTCCAAAAAACTACTCAAAGAAGCCTACATCTATGACCCCAGCGATGATATTTTAGAAAAATTCAGCAGTAAGATCCCAATTGTGGTCGCCGCTGGCGGACTGGTTACCAATGCAAAAGGGAAGGTGCTTTTTATTTATAGGAACGATAAATGGGACTTGCCCAAAGGAAAGTTGGATAAGGGGGAATCTATTGAGAAAGCAGCGATACGGGAGGTTGAAGAGGAAACGGGGGTTTCTGACCTCTATATTGAAAAGTATCTAAAAACGACTTATCACATTTTTAAACGCAACGGCGAATACCGATTAAAAAAAGTTTTCTGGTTTGAAATGGTCACTGAATTTGAAGGCAAATTGGTACCGCAAGAAAAGGAAGGTATTACCAAAGTAAAGTGGAAAGGGAAGAAAAAAATTAAAAAAGCCCTGCTAAATTCTTACCAAAATATAAGGCTCCTGTTCGAGGACGATTTGTCAATTTCCGAGGATTGATTCAGCACCGGACCCTTTAGGAATCCTATAGATAGGATATTGCATATGGGCATCCTCATAATACTCCGATTTTTTGAATAGCCAATCCAATTGGGCGTACCAATTGGCCGCAAAATCCGGGTCTTCTTCTTTCTTTTTAAAAAAATGTTGTCTTAAACTGTCATTTTCTTTGAGCAATTGTAAGGCCGTATCTTCAAAAACGTAGGGAGAAAAGCCCTCTTTCTGTTGTAGTACGGTATCAAAAAAGTTCCAGTTAAAAAAGGAATCGGGAGCTTGTGGTTCCAAAGTTTCCATTACATAGCGAATTCCTTCTTGGGCGGTGGGCACTACAATATCCCCCTTGGTGATATGTAGTTGTTTTACTTCTGGTGTAACCATAGTCCCATAATGCAGATAGTGCCCTTCATACGCCATATCCCTGGTATTGTAATTGGTAATGCGATACATTTCTACCTGAAGCGTAGTATCGTTTTGCGCCTCAAAAAAATCAATCTGATTGGAAACCAATCTATCCGTAACCGCTGTCCATGCCTTTTTTATGAGGTAGGCGTAGGGTACTTTTACGCTATCGGCAGGCATAAAATAGTTTTGATAGGCTACATTTTTGGTAAAAGGTTTTTCCCGGTTATAGGCTAACCTTGGCTGGCCGGTAACTTCACTTATTAGGGTGTCCGCCTTAAAACCTTTAAAGGCCAGCGTAGTGGTTTTTGTAGTATCTACCTGCCAGTTTAACGGGTAATAGTCCATCTGCTGGTTGGCCGTTATGGCTTTTGAGCGTAGTTTTTTTATGCGTTCATGGTCCTTGTCCGCCAAAACCAAGAGTTGTTGCAATAGTTCGTAGGTTCCCCGCACCCTTTGTTTATAGGGTTTTAACATGTGGGTTTCCACCATAAGACCAAAGGTGTTAAAAAGTGTGGTATAGCCCGTGGAATATCTGGGACTGTCTAAAAATTGGGAAAAGCCGCTTTCTGGAGGTCTATTAAAAACATTGACATATGGGGTGATATCCAGGTTTTTGCTTTTAAGGCCCGCCTCAAGATCGGGCATAAGTTCTTGATGTAAATATGCTCCCAAAGGACCACCAAGCTTATTATGTTGGGTGAATAAATGCGTGAGGGTGTATTGGTAGTCCGCACCATTACTTACATGGTTGTCCACAAAAATATCCGGTTTGACCAGATGGTATATTTGTGCAAAAGTGCTCGCGTTTTTGGTATCGGCTTTGATAAAATCCCGGTTGAGGTCGTAATTCTTGGCATTCCCCCGAAAACCATAGCTTTTAGGCCCATTTTGATTGGCCCGTGAGGTCGAATTCCTGTTCAGCATACCGCCCACATTGTACACTGCAATAGCCGCTATGACCACATTTTTGGGAGCGGTTATTTTTCCAATGGCCAAATCGCGGAACAATAGCATGGAAGCATCAATACCATCGCTCTCCCCCGGATGGATACCATTATTGATAAGGATAACCGACTTATCTTTTTGAAGTTTCTTAAAATTAAAGTTGCCCTCTGGATTATAGGTGACCAAATGCAAAGGCAAACCGCTATCCGTTTCCCCAATGGTCTGCACGTTAATTTCCGGATAATTCTGTGCAAGCTTCAGGTAATGCTCTGTGACTTCTGTATAAGTAGCGGTTTCCAGGCCTTTGGAAACCTCAAAAGGTGTCTTAAAGCTGTCCAATTGTTCTTCTGTTGTTGTTTTACAGGATAATGCCAAAACAAGACAAAGAATTAGGGCAATTGGGATGTTTAAAAATGTATGCTTCATGATGACGTCCTTAGGAAGTATAAAAGTAAGAAACTACATGGTCCCTTGGAAGGTAAGTCCGATTTTCATCTGGCGAAAAATTATTGGATAAGCCCCCTAATTAGGGGTCATTGAAGTTGAAACCGAAAACTGTGTAAAAGAAAAAAGAATTAACTGGCGATATCCGCAGAAAGTAGTTCTTTGAAATCAATGGAAAAAATGGGCTTTATGTTATAATACAACCGGCGGGGCATCCTACTTTTATAGCTTTCCCAGGTGTTGACGTCCGTTTGATCTATGGAAGAGGTAATAATGTTGATGACAATTTTTTTATTAAAAGGAATTTTTAAGAATTCTTCCAAAAACTGCCATCCATCCATAATGGGCATGTTGATATCCAAGAAGATAAGGTCCGGGATGGGACCGCCATTGGAAAGGCTTGCCTGAATATGGTTCATGGCTTCCTTACCGTTTTTAAACTCCAAAACGGTTTGGCAGCTAATGGATTTATGGATGAGTTTTTTGATACCAAAAGCTGTAATGGTATCATCATCAACGATATAAATGGTATCTACGTTAATCATTTAATCGGATATTAAAGGTAGCACCAATACCAACTTTGCTTTCCACCTCTATGGTTCCTCCCATGGCTTCCACTTGGTTTTTTACGATATAAAGACCAATGCCACGGGCGTCCTTATTGTTATGGAAAGTTTTGTACATACCAAAGAGTTTATCCCCGTACTTGTCCAAATCTATTCCCAGACCGTTATCCTTAATGCTCAACACCGTTGCATCCCCCTCTTTTTTGGCGGTTAAGTTGATTACTGGTGTACGGTCTGGATGGGCATAGATAACCGCGTTTTTAAGAACATTTAAAATGATATTATCCAAATAGGCGGGAGCAGCTTTTAAGGTGGTTCCTGCTGGAATATCAATCTTGACCTTTGCCTTCTTTTGTTTTAGAAAAGCCTCCAAGGCTTTTAAGGACTGCTTTATCTTTTCGTTTAGGTCCAGATGCTCTTGTTCAATATTGATATTGGTATTGATGTCCACTACAATATTGAGGTTCTCCAGGGTTTCCATAAGGCTTTGGGAAGCTTGGGAAAGCATGTTGACCAGTTTTTCTTTTTCCTTGTCATCCTGCTCTTGCATTAGAAATTCCAACAGCATGGAAAAATTGGCGGTGTGGGAACGCAGGTTGTGCGAAATAATATGGGCAAAATTAATGAGCTTCTTATTCTGTTCAGAGGTAACATTGATGAGTTTCCGCAGCTCGTTTTCTTTTTCCTTAAGCGAACTAATATTCATGCTAATGCCTAAAATCGCATAGATTTGCCCTCCCAAATTCTTAAGGGGAATCTTGGAGACCAACATGGGTACTTCTTTTCCTGCCCTGGTAGCGACCATTCGTTCCTTAGAAAAAACGGGCTTTTCGTTGAAGATGATCTCCAAATCCTCATCCCGCAACTTGGTGGCCATTTCCTCATCAAAAAAATCATAGTCGGACTTACCAATAAGCTCTTGTGGATTTGGTACACCCAAAAAATCGCACTCTGCTTTGTTTACCAGAATTTTCTTGGAGTTGAGGTCTTTTATGTAAATGTTCAGCGGAATATTATCGATTAGGGTATGCAATATTTGTTCGCGTTCCCGTATCTGCTGTTCGGCTACTTCTTGCTCTGTAATGTCTTGAAAGGTTCCCACCAATCGTATGATTTGGTTACCCCTATGGACTGGCTTTCCAGATGTAATGACCCATTTTTCCTTACCAGTAGCCGTTTTTATTTTCGATTTTGTTGTCCAAGGTTGTCCTTTGATCATCCCATTATGGAAAAACATGGCAATGGAATTTCTTTCATGCCCGCTGATATAAAAATCGATGGCCGCATCCACGTTGGGTTGAAAATCCTCAGGCACCTCATGAATTTTTTTGGTCATGTTGGACCACGTAAGTTCTTCTGTGGCTATGTGGTACTCCCATGTACCTACTTTGGTCATTTCTGATTGGTCCTTTAAAAGATTTTCCAATTTTTCAAAACGGACCTCATTTTCTAGATAGCTGGAGATATCTTCCGCTTGTAGAATGATACCGATAATATTTTCGTTTTCATTGTACAGGGGTGTGCAAGTAAATTGGTAGTTTTTGTATTGTGTGGCGGAAGCGTTCGTATCAAACAATAGTTTTTGGGGAGTGCCTTCCAAGCAAAACTTTAACTGTGCCAACACCTGGGATTCTATAAACTGCGGCAATTGACTGATGCATTTTCCAAAATATTGGTTTCTGGTACAATCAAAATGTTCCAACCAGCTGTGGGAAGCATGCAATAACTTAAAATCAGTATCCAGCAAGGCAGTTGGTGTGGGTAACTGCTTTACTAAGTTGTTTACTGTAGTCAAAGTCATTGCTGTTAAACTCATGATGTTGAACTTCACATGGATTATCTCAAAATTAAAAAAGAAAGTAATTTCCTACAATTTTAACATTATAATATTGTTTTGTGCAAATAATGTTGTGAAGTGATTCAAAGAAGTGGTGAGACGTTCTTTAAAAGGAAAAATATAAGAATTAGACGAGCACTCGCTACGCTTTGGTAGTCGAATGTCTAACGGTGCTGGGAACCAAACTGGTATAATCGCCACCGTTTCTGATAACGTCCCTAACAATGGAAGAACTGATATAAGATTTGCCGGACGAGGTCAATAAAAAAACCGTTTCGATTTCCGATAAATGCCTGTTGGTATGCGCTATAGCCTTTTCAAATTCAAAATCCGCGGGATTGCGCAAGCCCCTAAGGATAAAATTGGCCCCTATCTCCTTACAAAAATCTACGGTCAACCCTTGGTAAGTGACTACTTTAATCTTAGGCTCATCCTTAAATGCATCCTCAATAAACTGCTGCCGTTCCGTTAAGGAAAACATATACTTTTTATCGGCATTGATGCCTATCGCAATGATGAGCTCATCAAATAAGGTGATTCCCCGCTCAATAATATCGTAATGGCCTAGGGTCAAGGGATCAAATGACCCGGGGAAGATTGCACGTCTCATGAGTTGGTTGTTGGATTTTTCTAAAATTAAGCATTATTATTTTTTAAGGCCTCGTCAATGGCACTTTCAAATAATTGGGCAAGGGAAATCCCTGCCGCATTTGCTTGCTGGGGCAATATGCTTTCTTCCGTTAATCCCGGAGTGGTATTCACTTCCAAAAGATAAGGTTGATCCCCCACAAAAATAAATTCACTTCTGGTATAGCCGGACATTTTTAAGACCTCGTATATTTTTTTTGCGACATCGGCCGTTCTTTTTTCATATTCCGGTGAAATGCGGGCCGGAGTAATTTCTTGTGATTTACCCTCGTATTTGGCTTCGTAATCAAAAAAATCGTTCTCACTAACGATTTCGGTCATTGGCAGTACGGTTACCTCCCCATTATAGGTAATAACCCCAACGGAAACTTCCGTGCCGTCCAAAAAAGATTCGATTATAATTTCATTGTCTTCCTTAAATGCTTTGTTTACGGCATCTTGTAATTCTTCTTCCCGGTAGACTTTGGATATGCCAAAACTACTTCCCGCCCTATTGGCTTTAACAAAACAAGGGAGTCCTACTTTAGCAATGATTTCCTTGGGTTTAATAAGATCTCCTAAATTCAAAAAATAAGATTCCGCACATTGGATGCCATAGGGTTTTAGGGTGCTCAACAAGTCGCGCTTATTGAAAGTTAGGCCTGCTTGATAGACACCACAGCTGGTCTGTGGTATTCCCAATAATTGAAAATAGGCTTGCATGAGCCCGTCTTCACCCGGTGTTCCGTGGATGGCATTGAATACGCAATGGAAGGTAATCTTTTTACCGGCTATCAAAAGGCTAAAATCATCCTTGTTGATAGGATGTTTTTTTTGGTCATCGTCCAAATAATACCATTCCTTAGGGAGAATATGAATAGGGTAGCAAACAAACCGTTCTTTGCTCAAATGCTTTTTTACGACCGTTCCGCTTTTAATGGAAATATCATGCTCACTGGAATACCCACCCATGATAATGGCAATATTTTTCTTCATCTTTTGCATTATGGTGCCGCCAAAGTAAATAAAAAAGGGCTGTTTTTCTATATTTGTTGGGTTAACATAATTCTATGAAGGATTTTTTTGATTTTTTAAAAAGCAAGATTTTTCTAATTCAATTGGGTCTTGCCCTGTTGCTTTTGATACTTATTTGTTTTGGCACCCTACAATGGTTAAAGAGCACCACCAATCACAATGAATTTGTAGAAGTACCTGATTTTTCTAAAATGTCCGTCCAGGACATGCGTAAATTGGCAGAGGAAAAAGGATTGCGTTATGAAGTCTTGGACTCCACCAATTATGACCCAGCTTATCCCAGGTTCTCCATTTTGGAGCAAAACCCAACTGCAGGGACCAAGGTAAAGGACAATAGAAAGATTTATTTTACGGTCAATCCATCGGGGTATAAGAAAGTTTCCGTTCCGGACATTGTGCAGGTCACCCAACGTAATGCCACCTCTATGCTTCGCGCGGTTGGGTTGGATGTGCAACGGGTTACCTATATTGATGAGCTGGGCAAGGATATGGTCTACCAGATAAAGTACAAGGGCAAATATGTAAAACCGGGCGACAAGCTTCCAAAGACCTCAAAAGTGGAGCTTATTTGTGGTAACGGGACCATTCCCGGGAGTGCTATAATAAAAGCCGAATCCAACGAATAATGACAGATGCAACGGAGCAAGAACCTAACCAAGAAGACCTTTTTGAACATTTTAGGTTTGTAGCCTCCAAGGGACAAGAACCCCTTAGGGTGGATAAATTTTTAATGAACTTTATTGAGAACGCCACCCGTAACAAAATACAGCAAGCGGCCAAAAAAGGAAATATCTGGGTAAATGACACCCTAGTAAAACAAAATTATAAAGTAAAGGCCGGGGATGAAATCAAAGTGCTTTTTGAACATCCGCCCTATGAGTTTTTGCTTACTCCGGAGAACATCCCCTTGGATATCGTTTATGAAGATGAGGCGTTGTTGGTGGTAAACAAATCCCCGGGTATGGTTGTCCATCCCGGACATGGCAATTATTCCGGTACCCTAATCAATGCATTGGTCTATCATTTTGATAATTTACCCAACAACAGTTCAGAACGCCCAGGTTTGGTGCATCGTATCGATAAGGATACCTCCGGCCTTTTAGTGGTGGCCAAAACGGAGGCTGCCATGACCCATTTGGCCAAACAGTTTTTTGGAAAAAACCAGTGAACGCGAGTATGTTGCGCTGGTTTGGGGCAATGTTTCCGAAGATCAAGGCACTATTGAAGGGCATTTGGCGCGCCACCCCAAAAACCGGTTGCAGATGGCCGTTTTTCCTGATGGGGACCAAGGCAAGGAAGCGGTTACCCACTATAAGGTTTTGGAACGTTTGGGCTATGTTAGTCTGGTATCCTGTAAGCTGGAGACCGGAAGAACCCACCAAATACGGGTGCATATGAAACATTTGGGACATACGCTTTTTAATGATGAAAGGTATGGAGGTGATAAAATTTTAAAAGGGACCACCTTTACCAAATACAAACAGTTTGTGGACAATGCGTTCAAGTTGCTGCCCAGGCAGGCCTTACATGCCAAAACCCTTGGTTTTCAGCATCCGGTAACCAATGAGTACATGCGCTTTGATTCGGAAATCCCAGCGGATATGGCATTGTGCATAGAAAAATGGAGGGGCTACTCCAAGCACGCCCAGTAGTATAAATTCTTTCGATCTTTTTATTGATAAGTCCATTTGTTAGATGCTATCCATTTGATAATTTGGACTTACTTTTGGTAAACTACCTCTGGGCAAGCCCACGAGGCATCTATATGAAACTGAATTTTAATTTTGAGGCAAACCTTGGGGAGGTATACCCCCTGGCGCCGCCAATAAAAACCCTGTAGGGAATGAAAATAGTTATTTCTCCGGCGAAATCGCTGGATTTTGATTCGGCACTGCCCACGCAACGTCATAGCCAGCCCCATTTTTTGGAACAGGCAGCAGCGCTTAATAAGGTGTTACAGAAAAAGAAGCCCAAGGCGCTATCCCAGCTCATGTCAATTTCCGATAATTTGGCGCAGCTCAACTGGGAACGTAACCAGCAATTTTCGGTTCCGTTTACCCAAGCAAATGCCAGACCTGCGGTCTACGCCTTTAATGGCGATGTGTACCAAGGCTTGGATGCCTATACTTTAGCCGAAGATAAACTGGATAGTTTGCAGCATAGTTTGCGCATCCTTTCTGGTTTGTACGGCATCCTGAAACCGCTGGACCTTATACAGCCTTACCGCTTGGAAATGGGCACCCAATTGAAAGTAGGTCGGAAAAAGAACTTATATGAGTTTTGGAAAAAAGAGCTTACCCAAGCCTTGAACGATGAACTGGAGGACAATGAGTTGTTCGTAAATCTAGCGAGTAACGAATATTTTGGTGCGGTAGATGCCAAAGCGTTGAAAGTGCCTGTTATTACACCAATTTTCAAAGATTGGAAGAATGACAAACTTAAGGTCATTAGTTTCTTTGCCAAAAAGGCTAGGGGTTCCATGGTACGCTATATCGTGGATTCGAATGCGGAAACTTTAGCGGAGATCAAGCAATTTAACTTGGATGATTACCAGTTTAGTCAGGCGCATACCCTAAAAGAAAACGAACCTGTCTTTATCCGATAGAATAAATTGTGGCTAGGCGCGTTCTTTGTATAAAGGGTTTTGTATGAAAAAAGTTGTTCTGGCTTTAGGGATTATGGCGGTCGTACTGTTCGCTTGTACGGACAGGGATGATGAGCTGTTAAACGCCAATATTCGGATACAAAATAGCAGTACGTTTAATTTTGATTTGGTAGAGGTCATAGCGGATAGCCTTTTTTATGAAAATGTCCCTACTGATGGATTTTCGGCCTACATTCCTTTTGAAACCGCTTTTAGGAACATGCCGTTTACCATAGCCACAGATTCTACTACCCTTGAATTTACCCCCAGCATGCTCGATACGGTTCCTTTGCCCGTGGGTTTATATACCTACGAAGTTTCCGTTAATGCCGAAGGTGCCGTGGAACTCAATTTTAAGATAGATTAGCTTATGTTGTCTTTTCTGTCGCTATTTTAGTTTCTACGGAAACTCTTTTCTTGATTTTCCTTTTGCGCCCTGCCCCGTAGGATTTATTGGCTATTTTTAGCCCATGTATTATTATTTGATTTTTGCCTTACAAGGTTTTTGTGTATACCACTGTTACACCAATAGAAACAACTACTACTGGATTCTTGCTATCATCTTCTTGCCGGTCATAGGTTCGTTGTTATACTTGTTCATGAATGTTATTCGTAAAAGGGATATCGAAGTTGTTCAAGAGCAGTTGGAAACGGTCATCAATCCTTCTAAGAAAATTAAGGATTTAGAAAAACGGTTTAAATTTTCCGCGACTTTTCAAAATCAAGTAGCTCTGGCCGATGGATATCTGGAAGAAGCCCAATACGAAGCTGCGATTACCAATTATGAAGCTGCTTTAAAAGATGTTTTTGCCCAGGATTTTTATGTATTGTCCAAACTGCAAGAAGCGTATTACTATAAAACGGATTTTCAAGCATCTGTAGATACGGCAAATCGAATTGTAGAGAGCCCAAAATTTAAAAAGTCCAGAGCATCCTTTTTATATGGAATGGCCTTGGAGAAATTGGGTAAAATTGATGATGCGGAAAAATGGCTTTATAGTTTTGATGCACCTTATAACTACTATATGGAGCGTTTGGAATTGGCCCGTTTTTATGCCCGTAATAATAAGAAGGACTTGGCCAAATCCGTTTACGAAGAAATGGTAAACGAAGCGGAGAATATGTCCAAGCAAAGTCTACGCACAAACAAATTACTGATACGAAAAGCAAAAGAAGAACTCCAATTGGTCCACTAATGTTTCAACACAAACATCCTTATCCTCCATTTCTTTTTAAAGGGGTCAAAAAAATCATTGTAGGGACCCTACCGCCTCCACGGTTTACTACCGGGCAGTTAAAAGAAGGGGATGTCGACTTTTGCTACGGCAGCAGGGATGGCCAGTTATGGCCCATACTGAACAGAATTTATGGGTTGAACCTCACTTTTGCCACCACACAAGCTGCCGCAGAGGAAAGAAAAAAGTTTCTTATACAACAGCGTATAGGGATTTGCGATATCGTAGAGAGTGCCTTAAGGGATAAGGTAGATGCCTCGGATTTGGGCATGAAAGACGTGGTACTACGGAACCTGTTGGACTATCTAAAGACCTATCCTTCCATTGATACCCTTTTGTTTACAGGGGGCAATAGTAAAAACGGTCCGGAGTATTTTTTTAGAAGATATCTAAAACAGCATCGTTTAAGTTTAACTGTAGTTGACGATGAGGTACCCAGAATACACCAATTTACCCATCCCCAAACCGGTAAACGTATAAAGACCATTTCATTGACGGCACCTTCCGGGGCAGCAAATAGGGCAGTAGGGAGCATGCAAGCGTATAAAGACTTAAAAGACAAAAATCCGCATTTCAACACCCTCGACTTTAGGGTGCTCCAATATCAAAAACATTTCAAGGAAAATTAAGGGTTTGTTATGTTTGGCCGTGCAAGGATGGAAATCTGTGATTTGCCTTAAATTTAAACAGGCAGTGTGTAATTTATAACGATCTTTGTTTTCGCTTTAAATTGAACTTAAATCATTACTTAGATGAACAAGACCCAGCAATCCAATAGGCTCAAAGAATTTAAAACATCGGTTACCAATAAATTCAATATCTACAACAGCCTGTTCCTTAGTTTGCCCTATGCGGATATGGAGAACGTAGGTATGCTGGTACCGCTATTATTCGAACATTGTGAAAAAGGTTTGGAGCAAGGCAAAAAACCACAAGATATTTTATCCAGTTTTTTCTCCCATTTTACAGATTTCAAAACAGAAAAAGAGCAGCTGGACTTTATGTTCCGTATCATACAATATGTGGAGCGCCAAGTAGTGTTGTACGATAGTGTTGAGGATGCCGCTTTTCCTAAACTACAGAAATACACCAATTCCTTGTCCATTAAGGATTATTTTGAGTTGGTCAATCGGAATAAAAATTGGGACAAAATTGCCAAACAATTGTCTTCGTTTAGTGCGCGTATTGTTCTTACGGCACATCCAACACAGTTCTACACCCCTGCCGTTCTGGATATCATTAAGGAACTACGGGATTTAATAGATGAAAACAGGATTGATGATGTTGACCTTACCCTACAACAATTGGGATTAACATCTTTGGTCAATGCCAAAAAGCCTACACCTTTGGATGAGGCCAAGAATATCATCCATATCTTACGAAATACGTATTACAATGCCATTGGTGATCTTTTTAGATATGTAAAGCGGAATATCAGAAATGAAAATTTTGATAACTACAATATCATAAAACTTGGGTTTTGGCCCGGGGGTGATCGGGACGGTAATCCCTTTGTAACGGCAAAAATAACCAATGAGGTTGCTGATGAATTGCGACTTACCTTAATGAAGTGCTACTACAATGACCTAAAGGTACTTCGTAAAAAACTGACTTTTACAAAATTGCAAGACCCTATCAACGCCATTAACGCCAAATTATATAAGGCAATGTTCCAAGAAAACTTTGTGGTGGGGTATACGGAGCTTATTGAAAAATTGTATGAGATTAAGGCGTTATTGGTATCCGACTATCATGGCCTTTATTTGGAGGATTTGGATGAGCTTATTGACAAAGTGCACATATTCAAAACCCATTTTGCCAGTTTGGATATTAGGCAAGACCACAGCAAACACATCCTTACGGTAGAGACCATTCTTAAAAAGGAAGGGATACTAAAAGAATCTCTGGATGAACTTTCAGAAACGGAGTTGATCAACTGCTTGCTTGAAAATGAATTGAAAGTGGACCCTTCTGATTATGAGGAGGGTATCGTAAAAGATACTATTGCCAACATCCAACAATTAAAGGCCATCCAAGAGAAAAACGGTGAAGATGGCTGTAATCGATATATCATTAGTAATTCCGAAGATATCTTTTCCGTACTTTTTGTGTTCGGTTTGTTTAGGTGGAGCGGTTGGGACAGCAACGATATTACGTTTGATATCGTACCCTTGTTCGAAACCATGAAGGGAATGAACGCCTCGGAATCGGTCATGCAGCAACTTTTTGATATTCCCATGTACCGAAACCACTTAAAGAATAGGCAGGAAGCGCATACCATCATGTTAGGCTTTTCGGACGGCACCAAAGATGGAGGCTATTTAAAGGCCAATTGGTCTATTTTAAAAACCAAGGAAACCTTGAGCAAGGTGTGCAAGAATAATGGGATAAAAGCCAAATTTTTTGACGGTAGGGGAGGTCCACCGGCACGTGGAGGTGGTAAAACGCACCGTTTTTATGCGGCACAGACCAAAGACGTGGCCAACCATGAAATACAATTGACCATCCAAGGGCAGACCATTACAAGTACCTATGGAACCAAAGCGCAATTTATCCACAATGCGGAACAATTGCTAACGGCCGGTCTTAGTAACAATATCTTTGGAAAGGAACATACCATTTCCGCCACGCAACGAAAGCTAATCGAAGAACTTTCTGAGCTTAGTTTTGCCAAATACGATTCCTTAAAGCAGCACGATAAGTTTATTCCCTATTTGGAAAACAGAAGCACGTTAAAATACTATACCAAAGCGAACATTGGTAGTAGGCCGGGCAAGCGAGGAAACAAAAAACAGTTGACCTTGTCAGATTTAAGGGCCATTTCCTTTGTGGGTTCTTGGAGCCAATTGAAACAGAACGTACCGGGCTATTTTGGGTTGGGTACGGCTATCCAAAAGTTTAAGGAAGAAGGAAGGCTTAATGAGATTAAATCGCTTTATAAAGACGTGCCGTTCTTTAGGGCCTTGATGCACAATAGTATGATGTCCCTGGCCAAAACCAATTTTTCGTTGACTCGTTATATGAAAGACGATGAAGAGTTTGGGGATTTTTGGAAGATCCTTCACGCCGAGTGCCAACTTTCTGAAGAAATGTTGCTCCAAATCTCCGGACATCAAATTTTGATGGAAGATGAGGCCGTATCCAGGGAATCGGTTAAGATTAGAGAGAAGATCGTTCTTCCTCTATTGGTCATTCAGCAAAATGCGCTCTATCATATTACCAAGAATTCGGAATACAGTGAGCTTTATGGTAAAATAGTAACTCGTTCCCTGTACGGTAATATCAACGCCAGTAGGAATTCTGCTTAGTTAAGGCTTGGAAATAGTTTTTTAAAACGTTGGGGCAATCTATCTTTTTGGCAAATTTCTTCTTGGGTAAACGGATGGGTGAACCTTAAGGAATGGGCATGTAAATAAAGCCCTTTGCCTTTTAAAATTAGGTTATCCAAACCATAAGTGGCATCTCCCAATATGGGGTTGCCAATACTTGCCAAATGCTTGCGCAATTGATGCCGTCTACCTGTTTTTGGTTTTAGTTCTACCAGATTAAGTATACCAAAACGTTCCGAAGGAACGGAGGTAGTCAACGTATAGGCGGAATAGGAAGCTTTACCGTCAATCTTAGAAGTGATCTTTCCTTTTTTATCCATAGCCCCAATGGTCACGGCATAGTAGTTTTTTACAATTTCCTTCCCTTCAAACAATTGGTTTAGCATTCGAATACTGGCGGCCGTTTTTCCGACCAATAGGATTCCTGTAGTTGCATAATCCAAACGGTGGACGGGCTGCGGTTGGGTAGCATCAGGTTGGGTGCTTTTTTTAAGGTTTTGTGGTAAGGCATTCGCGATAGTTTTAAAACTGTTCCCGCTTACCAAGATACCTGCCGGTTTATGGATGAGTGCCAAATAATCATCCTCAAAAAGCACGTTAAGTTGAAGGTTCAAAGCCTTGGTAGGTGGAATATCTTTTGGAATCGTCAAACAAATGCGTTCGCCACCATTAATAAAGGTTGCCGTTGTGGCGATAACACCGTTAACGGTAAGATAATTTTTCTTGAGCGCTTTTTTTAAGGCCGATTTGGTCGGTATGGCTTCAAAGATGCCTACGCCATACTCCTGCAATCGCTGCGAAGTGTTTGTTTTGGGTACAATATGGGTGGTTGTCAAATTTTCCAACTATTTTTCAAAAGTACATTTTTACGTTAGGACATTTTTCATTGGAACAAATAGCTGTTGGTGAATTTAATTAACTGATAAACAGCGAAGTACTTTTATAGTGCGAGATCGTTGTAATCCCCAAAGGTAGTATATGTGTCCGCTTGGTTAAGGATTTCTATTTTTGTTTCTTTGGATGAAGGACGTTCACCATAAATTTTGGGTATGTTGGGATTTTTTGTTGCGGTAGGCTTGGAAGATTATAAAAAAAAACGAAACAGGGAAAATTCTGCTTTTTTGCGAAAAACAATGCTGTTGGTCATGATGGTCGTTGCGTTTTGGGCTTCCGCCCAATCGACCCAAAGCAAAATCGAACCCTTGGATTCCTTGCTATCCTTTAGGTATGATACGGTCTTCCAAAACTATGAACGATATCAAAAGGGATTGGAATTAGCTATCGCCACCAAAAATCCAGAGGCCGAGCTGGTTTCCTATGCCAACCTTATGCGTTATTTTGGGTTACGCCAAAATCTGGATAGTACCCTATTTTATGCCTTTAAATTTGAAGGGGGTCCCTATCAGAAAGTCCCTAAAAAAATCCCATATGATTTTTTTTTCCGAAAAGGGGAAAGTCTATTGGTAGATTTTGAACTGGTAGAACAGGCACTACCGGATTTACTTAGGGCATATGAGTTTATTGATGCGACCAACCTTACCAAAAAAGCGGAACTACAAAACACTATTGCCTTTACATATTTGGTAAAGGAGCAGTACGATAAGGCCATTACGGAATTGGAATCCCTTTTAAAGGACAGTGTACAAATAGAGAAGGCTTATACCATGCAGGCCCTTTCTGTGCTGGCCTTGGCTTATCAATACAAATTAAAGCCTAAGAAAAGTAAACAACTACACCAAGATGCACTCGCCATTGCAGATCAACTAAGGGATACGGCAAATGCGTATTCCTATCGGGCCAATATGGTTAGGGATTTTACCTTGGACGGGGATTTTGGGGTGGCCATAGCTTCGGGAATGCGCTTGATCGATTCCTTACCCAAGTACCGACCGGACTTAATGAACATGAACTATTACAATATTGGATTGGCCCATGATTCCATTGGGAATTCCATTAAGGCAATCGACTTTATGAAAAGGGCATTTTCGGCTAAAAATGCCGATTACAATCAGGTTGAGGTATTGGATGCTCTGGGTCGTTTGTACTTAAAACAAGACCAATACAAAAAGGCGACCGAAGTACTTAAGCAAAAGGAAGCCATAGTGGACAGCATCAGAAAGAAAGAAAAGGCGGCTTTTGTGGATTTGTACGATACCAAACTTAGGATCATCAATCAAGAAAAGGCCAATGAGAAACTAGCAGCGGAAGGTAAATTTCTAAGCGAGCAGAACAAACGCCAAAAGCAATATATAGCCTTGGTAAGTGTGGCACTTGTTTGTATCGTTTTAGCCATTTTAGCGGTTTGGATCTACTCCAAATATTTTAAGTCCAAAGCCAAAATTAAACAGTTGGAGGATAACGAACGTGAACTCTTAAAGAACCACATACAGGTAAGGGAGACCGAATTGTCCTTACTGGCAGCAAGTAAGGCTAGGTGGTTGGGTGAGCTTACGGAAATTAAAAAGGATGTTTCAAACGAAGCCCAAAAGTATAACGGCTTGGAAACCGTCAACAAAAGATTGCAATCCTTTGTTAGGGAAACGGCCAATGACAGTGTTTTTTCAAACCGATTGGAATCGCAATACCCTGGGATGGTAATGGTGCTTAAGGAACATCATCCTAATTTGACCATGAACGATATCAGACAATGTATTTTGGTTAAATTGGGACTCTCCCTAAAAGAATCTGCCCAACTGTTGCGTGTTGGGGTAGGGGCCATAAAAATGGGCCGTAACAGGGCCCGTCTTAAGATGGAACTGCCAGACAATGTCTCGTTCAAATCCTACTTGGACGAGATTTCAAAAAATGTGGATATGGAACTGGGGACTGGTTCCTCTACCTAAAAAGAAAGGCCTGCTGAAATTTCAGCAGGCCAATCCCGGTTCGGGAGGACTAGCGTTTTTTTAATTCTTTATCAAAAATTTGTGCGTATTGGATACGCCCCCGTTTTCAATTTTATAAAAATAGAGTCCCGGGCTAAGGTTATATGGGGACAACAAAAGGTCCAATTCCTTTGTACGCCCTTGTTCCACGGTATCGTTAAAAACCTCGGCAATAATTCCACCTTGCGAGTTGATTAAGGTTACGGTTGTAGGACCTGAGTATTGTGGCGTAAACGATAGCTTTGATCGTTCAAATTTACGCTGGGGATTGGGCCAGCTGCTAATTTCCGAACGCTCACCTTCCCCGGTAATCCCTTTGCCAAGCATATTGTCCTCAATAGGGCCAAGTTGTTGCTCTAAGGCTAAGGGTTCTTTTCCAAAGCGAGGTGTCCTTATACCAAAACTAAGGGCAAAAGCGGTATTGACATCGGTTTCGTTCAGCCCCAGGGAACTGAAACCTTCCAATGAAAAGTAATTGTCCTTGGCAAAGTCCACGTCTATCGTATTGCCATCACCGAATTCCCCACCTGCAAACAAATCCGTGCCAGAAGCAAAGGCAATCGGAAGTCCACCACTATCCATGATGGAAAAGTTGTCGTTTTCAATAATCTCGGTGTGAAAATTTCCTAGAAAATGACCGATCTCGTGTGTAACGATATTACCCACGGTAGTGGCCACAAGGTCAATCTTGGTAGCACCTTCTGCTAGTGGTACAAAATTGATGCTGTTGGAGTTGTCCCCAAAAAATGGGTCCACTTCATTGCTGCTCAATAAGTCCAAAAGTACTACGGCGGTATCGTCTTGGCTAAAGTTACCTGGGTCAATAGCGTTGGCGATACCAATGGTTTCCAGTAAAAATTCGTTGATGGTCCCCCCAATAACTACATTACTGTATGGTATTCTTGACCGCTCTAAATATTGCGGATATAATTGGCCCAAATAAGGTACGCCGAAATCTGAGATGATCTCTACCTTTAGATTTGGGTTTATTTTTGACCTTTTAAGGTCTCTCTTAATATTTTCTTTAACCACATTGGTTATCTTGCGTGCAAGGGTTATAAGGTTTCGTTGCGTAGTTTCAATACCCCAAGCTTCTAAGAAATTTACCATTGGGGACAACGTCCTAGGCTCATCCAGCACTGGGTCTGGATCTACTTCAAACGGCACGCCAATGAAGGATCTAAGGGCGACATCAGCTCCGGTAAAATCCAAATAAATGACCTGTTTTTTAAATGCTTGTTTTTCTAAGCCAGGTCTGGAAACTACTGCTTCAATATCATATTCGCCAATAGAACCAAGTACATTAAACGTATAATTACCATCCTTAGGTGCAGTATAGTAAAAGGCCAAATCACCCGAAAATGGTAATGGGGATTCTTCTACGGCCGGTATACCGGGAGCCGTAATCGTACCTATGCCAAGCTTACCTTCAGGGCCATACAATTCCGTAACCAGGGCACCGCCTGTGGTGGCCAGTCCAAAGACATCCCCTTTTTTAAGGTTCATGGAATAAAAATCGATATCTACTTTTCCAGCAAGGCTAAATTCAAAATCATAACTTCCTTCTGCAGTAGGCGTTGGTCTAAAGTTCGAAGGTTCAAAAGGATCTGTTACAAAAGTCTCTTCCCCAAAGAAGTCGTCAAATTCAATATAAGACGAAACGTCTGCAATTGCGATGTAATAAATCTCGTCTATAGGAGCCGTAAAAATGACATCATTGCTTGCATCACCGGAAACAATCGCTAACACGGGAAATAGATTGGCATCGTCAAAAATTACAATTGCAGGGGAGAATTCTGCATTGTCACTAGTGGAGGTTGTTTTTATCCGTATACTTTGTCCGGCAAGCAGTGCTATTTGATAGTAATCGTGATCACCAAAACCGCTACCATCCAATCTATTGGCCCCATCACCTATGATGGCCGACCCGGAAATGGTTTGAAAATCTTCAGTAAACACAATGGGCGTGGTGTTGAAAATATCACCATTATCGGCATCATCCGCCTCTACCAGTTGTCCGAAGTCTACTACCGGAAAGTTGTCCGTAGAAACACTGTTCAAGGCCCCTTTCACCATTAACTTGGATTGCTGACCTCTGCCGCTACCAAAATTTTTGATGGCTTGGGCTGTAGCGATTTCCCCATTGGCATCTTGGAACTCTTGTTCGTTTTCTTGTAGGGTAATCGCTTGGTCGTTGTTATTAGTATTGGCATACCGGCGACGTTTTACCTCTTTAAGGTAGTTGCTCCAAGATTTGTAATTCCCCTTTTTTGGGGAGTTGCTTAAGAAAGGATTGGGTCCTTTGGGCATTACCATTTTTTCTTTTAAGCTAGACTTGGTTCCAACGCGGTCTTTTGCCGTTCGAACCCTTGCGTTGGGAATGGAGGTTAAGTTTCGTTTCGTTTTTGCGTTACCATTATCAGACGCTTGGTCATAATCTTGAAGTTGTTGGTAACGGGCCATTGTTTTTTGAGCATTGGTCTTTTGTGCAAATAGCTGACTTGATACCGCTAAAAAAAACAGCGTAAAAAGCCATGCAGTTTGGTGGGGTAGTTTTCTTCTCATAATTTTTTGGTATTTATATTTATAAATCGAAAGCAAAACACTTTGAACCTTATTCAGGTATTTTACTTCTGGGGCCAAAACTAAATTTTAAGAAGAAAAAGCAATAATTATTGGGGTAACAAAAGGTTAACAGTGGTAAAATTATATTTTAAGTAATTGATTGTTAGTTCTTTGTATTGAAACAAGCATTTAAGTTACATTGCCCATAAAAGTAGAAGAATGGTAATTTGACGGCACTAAGGTGTATCAATGTTATTTGTTTTAGTCGTTGCCGTATTATGTGTCTGTGCTAAAAGTGATGGGATTTGATTGGAAATCAGCCTAAGAAAATAGCTCCTACCATTCGGAAGCAAAAGAAAGATGAGAGCGGCATAATTGGACCGCAAAATGAGATGTATGTTACTAAGGAAGGCTATGATGCTAAGCTACTTGCTTACCGATAGTTTTTATGGCTTTGGTCACAGCTTCACCAAAAGATACTCTTGGAATAGGTTTTAATAAAAAATCAACTGCACCATATTCCCAAGCGGGCCCTTCAAATTTGGACCAGGTAGAATTCAAGATAACCGCAGCATTGATTTCTATGAGGTCCAAGAGTTCAAACGCATCCACATCTTCCATAAGGATGTCCAGCAATACGATATCTACTTTGTTGTCATAAATCGCTTTGATACCTTCATAGGGATTGGCATAGGAGCCAACTAATTCCAGCTGCGGGTGGGTTTGCACCAAAAAGGAAGTTGCCAATTTTTGGATAGAAGAATCGTCGATTACGATAGTCTTGTATTTCATCTTATGTAGGTAAAATTTGGTTAAACAAACTTACGTTCATTTTACAGGATTCCGGTAGCTATGGGGTTGAATTGACTTTTTTTTCGTTGAAGAACGTTTTGGCCATAACCAATAACATTGCTTTAAATCAGAAATGGATGCAGGTTGGCTAACAAAATTTTAATTCCCCAAGCTATTTTTCGGTTGGCGGCATGCCATTGGTTAGGCTTAAAATGGATACTAATATGCTAAAAGGAGTGGGTAACGTATATCCTTGTATTACATTTATAGTAGTAATCACATGGACTGGCATATGTTATCATTCTTAAAAAACCTATTTCAGACAAACACCGATGAAGGTTTTACAAAGACCCAAATGACCTTGGAGCGGGTTGGGATAAAGAACTATTTCTGTGGTATTGGACAATGCCGCATCGATAAGAACGAAATCGAAATTAAGGGCTATCCCTTTAAACCTTCGTTGGCCTATCCGTCCGTATGTTTGTCACCACAAGACATTCAAGCGGTTACCGTAGATTTTGGTCCCTGTGAACTTTACGTTAAAAATGATATTCTTTTGGTATCAGCAGAAAAGAGAAAATTGCTTACTGATTTTGCGGAAAGACACCATATCCTAAGAGTTCCGCATAATTTTAATTGGGAATGGCTATTGGAGCCTTATTTGGATACGGAGTTTACCAAGGAGAATGAGATCTTGTTGGCGCAACGACTAGCCGAAAATGGGATAAATCAAGTGGCGGTAGTTGCTATTCGCAAGGAGGTGGGCAAAGAAATGTATAAGTACAATTTTGACACGATGTTATGGGAATGGTGTAGTCTGGGATTGAGGGATGTATTGTCCGCCATGCGGGTAAAATATGGTAAAGAAAAATTCAGGGATTTTTATTGGCGTGCAATTGCGATTGCAAAACGTACCCAAGCAGATCCAAGGCATGATGTTATGGCTTCTGTTTCCTGACTTTTCCCAACAATTACCTAAATAAATCAAGGTAGTTTGGTGCTTAAAAGCGTATAGAAGGTCTGTATTCCGTACGCAATTTGGCCAACGCGGAGATTCTCATTAGGGCTGTGCTGGTTATTGTCCGGGTTTACCATGGGAACTATAAAGGCGGGAATTTGCAGCTCGTTGATAAAAGGGGCAATAGGGACGGTACCACCCATAATCCGTATTTGTACCACATCTTCATTAAAAGCTTGCCTCATGGTACTGACCAAGAAATCCCCATAGGAATTGCCAAGGTCGGTCCTAAAAGCATCCGTAACACTGCCTTCCGTAACCGTAATCAGTTTATCAAAAGCCATGCGTTCTTCTTGGGTAGGGATATGGTCCAACACCTTAAAACCTTGCTTTTCAATATGGTTTTTTACTAATTTTTTCAATCGATTGCCGTCAGATTCCGGAACCAAGCGTAGGTCCAATTCTGCCGTAGCGGTGGCGGGTACTATGGTACGCGCTTTTTTGCCTACCCATCCAGAACCAAGCCCCCTAATATTCAAACTGGGATATTGCAGGGCTTCTTGATAAAATCCCCCCACTTTTTCTGGCGATTTAAAAGCCAAACGTTCGGAAATGGCTTTCGCATCATCGGGGACACTTTTGAGTACCTCTGTTACGTCTTCGTTCAAAGTGATTCCATCATAATACCCCGGAATTAGGACTTTTCCATCGGAATCCTTCATACTGGCCAGCAATTGCGCCAATTGGAATCCGGGATTTGGCGCATAGTTGCCATAATGACCACTATGCTGTGGTTTTATGGGGCCATGGGTAGTTAAGGACATGGTCGTTATACCGCGACAGCCGTAAACGACGGTCGGTTTTCCAGAGGGATGTACCGGTCCGTCCGTAATGATCAAAAAATCCGCTTGCAACAACTCCCGATACTGCTTTACGGCATCCGGTAAAGGCTTGCTACTCTTTTCTTCTTCGCCATCCAAAATTACCTTAATGTTAAAAGGGAGTTGCTTTCCTTCTTTTTGTAGCAGGTCTATGGCATTCAAAAACATGACGATAGGTCCTTTATCATCCGATGTAGACCGACCAAAAATGCGGTAATCATAGTTGATGTCCGTATCCAATTCGTCAAAAGAAATGGTTTCAAAGCCATTGTCCACTGGTTTTTTCAAGACCATTTTATAAGGGCTTTCTTGGTCCCATCTGCTGGGGTCCACAGATTGTCCATCAAAATGCATGTACAATAAAACCGTAGGTTTACCATCCTCCATAGGCAGGGCCGCAAAGAAGAGCGGATGGTTGGCGGTTTCCAATTCCGTGGTATTGAAACCACGGGCGTTGAATTTCTTTTTTAACCAAATGAGATTGTCCGTAATATGGTCTGCTACCAAAGCATCATTGGGTATGGCTATAAACTCCTTAAGTTCATCTATACTGTGCCTTACTTTGGATTTTAGCAATGTAGCATCTTGTGCCACAGTAACATGGATGGTAAGCAGAAGAATTGCAATGCAAATACGTTTCATAGGGACCCTAGGTTTGATAGGGGAAAGATAACTATTTGCAATTTAAATTACTCCTAAAAATGGTGACCAAAGGCTATCATAGGTAGGTAAGCGCAGATTACCATGCAATACAAAGGTCTGTCATGCTGCGCCCCTCTTTTTCTTTAGCGTATGCTTTTTATAAAATTGGAAATCCCGGCTATTCCCTCAGAAGTCAAATGTTTGATAAAAGCGGAACCGATGATGGCCCCCTTGGCTTTTTTAGTCGCCTGTTGGAACGTTTCGGAATCCTTGATTCCAAAACCAACTATTTGGGGGTTTTTAAGTTTTAGTGAAGCAATCCGCTCAAAGTAATTTTCTTGTTCATTACCAAACCCGGATTTTGAACCGGTAACACTTGCAGAACTTACCATATAAATAAAACCGTTGGAGGCGGCATCTATTTCCCGTATACGTTCCTCGCTGGTTTGTGGTGTAATGAGAAAGATATTGATTAGGCCGTACTTTTTAAAAATCGCCTCATAATCCGCTTGGTAGACATCCAAAGGTAGGTCTGGCATAATGATGCCGTCAATGCCAATTTCATGGCATTTTTTGCAAAAGGCTTCTACGCCATATTGGAGCATGGGGTTAAAATATCCCATAACTATAAGCGGTATGTTTACCGTTTTTCTAATATCCTGCAATTGTCCAAACAATAGTTCAGTAGTCATCCCATTTTTTAGGGCTGCGGTAGAACTTTCCTGTATGGTTGGCCCATCTGCCAGGGGGTCACTAAAGGGCAAGCCAATCTCAATCATATCCACGCCATGGTTTTCCAATTCTTGGATAATGGTCACCGTATCATCCAGCTTTGGATAGCCCGCCGTAAAATAGATGGAGAGCAGTTTTTTATCTTCTTGGAGTTTCTGTGTTATTCTGTTCATTTTTTCAGTAGTCATTAGTCAGTTCTGCGGTTTTTGCGTCCAATCAAAGTCTAGTGTCTTAAGTCTTACGGCTATAATTTAAAATAATCAATATAGTTCTGTAAATCCTTGTCCCCACGGCCAGATAAACTAATGACCACCACATCTTCTGGCTTAAATGTTTTATGCTGAAAAATGGCAAAAGCATGGCCGGTCTCTATCGCCGGGATGATACCTTCTAGCTGGGTCAGTTCCAGACCGGCGGTCATGGCCTCATCATCGGTAGCGGAATAAAACTCCGCCCGCCCGGATGTGAACAAATGGCTGTGCATGGGTCCCACACCAGGATAGTCCAAGCCCGCGGATATGGAGTATGGCTCCGTAATCTGTCCGTCCGTAGTTTGCATCAACATGGTTTTACAACCGTGGATGATACCAACTTTACCCAAGGCGGAAGTTGCGGCACTTTCTCCGGTATCCACACCTTTTCCCGCAGCTTCCACGGCAATGATACCCACTTCCGGTTCATCTAAAAAATGATGGTAAGTACCGGCGGCGTTACTGCCCCCACCAATACAGGCAACCACATAGTCCGGGTTTTCACGACCTTCCTTTTCTTTGAGCTGCCATTTGATTTCCTCAGAAATAACCGATTGGAATCGGGTAACCATATCTGGATAAGGGTGTGGCCCAATAGCAGAACCAATGATATAATGGGTGTCCACGGGATTGTTGATCCAATCGCGTATGGCTTCGTTGGTAGCGTCCTTTAAAGTCCTGCTCCCGGATAAGGCCGGTCTAACTTCCGCACCCAACATTTTCATACGTGCCACATTAGGCGCCTGTCGCGCAATATCGATTTCCCCCATATAAACGATACATTCCAAGCCCATGAGCGCGCAGACCGTTGCAGTTGCCACACCATGTTGTCCGGCACCGGTTTCAGCAATAATCCGGGTTTTTCCCAGTTTCTGAGCCATCAATATCTGGCCAATGGTATTGTTTACCTTATGCGCTCCGGTATGGTTAAGGTCTTCCCGCTTAAGATACACTTTGGTGTTGTGCTTTTCAGAAAGGCGTTTGGCATAGTAGAGCGGCGATGGCCGGCCCACATAATCTTTTAAAAGTTGATGGAACTCCTCTTGAAAGGAGGCCTCATACATTATATCCAAATATTTCTGGCGGAGCTCCTCCACGTTGGGGTAGAGCATCTCTGGGATAAAGGCTCCCCCAAATTCCCCATAATATCCTTTTTCGTTAGCGTGATAGTTCATTATCCACTCTTTTTTTAAATTCTTGTAATTGTTCTATGTTCTTTAAACCGGGTTGCATCTCAAACCTACTATTTACATCAATGGCATAACAGTATTTGGATTCTGGGCGGTACAAAAATGTTAGGATTTCATCTATATTTTCCAAGCCTATTCCCCCACTTAAAAAGAAGGGCTTTGTAGAAGGATAATCTTCTAAGACTTCCCAGTTAAACGTATAGCCATTTCCACCTGGAAGTTTTCCCTTGGTATCAAATAAATAAAAATCACAAACCTCTTCATAGGGTGCCAGTACCGAAAAGTCAAACTCCTCATCCACCCCAAAAACTTTAATTACCTTTATCCCTACGGCTTGTATCTTTTTGCATAATTCCGGGGATTCCTGTCCATGTAGCTGCACCAATTTCAGCCCGTATTTGGCTACCTTGGCCAAAATATCTTCGATACCTGCATTAACAAATACCCCCACTTTTTTTATTTTGTTGGAAATAGAGGGCATTACGCCACTGACAAAGCGTGGCGACTTTTCCCAAAAAATCAACCCCATATACTCTGGACCCAAAGTGGCCACTTCATCGGGATTCATTTTCATACCACAGACTTTCAACTTCATGACTTTACTAGCTTTATAAATTCATCTGCACTTTTACCGGGGTTTTCCGTTTTCATAAAATTTTCCCCAATTAAAAAACCTTGAAAACCATACTGCTTTAAATCCTTAATGGCATCTATACTGCTAATACCACTTTCCGAAACTTTTACAAAATCGTCCGGAATCAATGTGGATAGGGTTTTACTGGTATCCAAACTCACCGTAAAGGTTTTTAGATCCCGGTTGTTTACGCCCAACATGTCCAAACTGGGCATTACGGATTTATGGAGCTCAGCCTCGTTATGCACCTCCAAAAGCACATTTAAGCCTAGGCTTTTTGCAAATTCAGATAGTGTTTTAATTTCTACTCTGGTCAATACCGCGGCAATCAAAAGAATGGCATCCGCGCCATGGGCCTTAGCTTCCAAAATTTGATATTCATCAATAATAAATTCTTTTCTTAACAACGGCATCTCTACCGAAGCCCTCGCCAACAACAAATCTTCCAAGGAACCGCCAAAATATTTGATATCCGTTAAAACGCTCATCCCGGAAACCCCGGCCCGTTCATAGCCCTTTGCTACCTGCCCTACATTGGTATTTTGATTGATCGTGCCTTTCGATGGCGACCGTCTTTTATGCTCTGCAATAATACCGGTAGCGCTATTTTTTAATGCGAGGGCCAACGACCTTCCTTTTCTGTCAAAAAGTGCCGATGCTTCTAGTTGCGAAGTAGGTATCAGCTCTTTTTTTAGGCTGACCTCCTTCTTTTTATCAGCAATAATTTGATCTAGTATATTCATCTTTAGTTACTCGTTATTGGGTAATGGTTACTGGTTGTTCGTTGCCCGTGGTTGATTTCGTATTTCTATTTTTAGTTTCAAGTAAAATAATTCTTGATCCTCTCAGAAATTTGTTTCTTCTAACATCTAATTTCTACTCAGCTCCTGCAACTTCTTTAATGCTTTTAACCCCTTGCCTCCTAACAAAGATTCCTTTGCCTTCTCAAAACCCTCTTTGGGGCTGCTATTTTCAACGGTGGAAATGGCAACTCCCGCATTGGCACAGACTACATTATTCTGTGCTTCGGTCCCTTTTCCGTTGAGAACATCCATAAATATTTGGGCAGAATCCGCGATACCTTCACCTCCTATAATTTCATCGGCATTAATGGCGGAAAGACCAAAATCCGACGGTTTTAGCATCCCTTCCGCACCTTTAGAAATGGTTTTGGTATCTCCGGTAAGGCTAATTTCATCATAACCGTCCAAGGCATGTAAGATGGTAAAATTTTTAGCGGTATTCTGATAGAGATAGCCATACATCCTAGCCAATTCCAGATTAAAGACACCCACCATCTGGTTTTTTGGAAATGCCGGATTGACCATAGGTCCCAGCATATTGAAAAAGGTTTTGACCGCGAGTTCCCTCCGTATTGGGGCCACATTTTTCATGGCCGGATGGAATAGGGGAGCGTGCAGCACACAGATACCAGCTTCCTCAATTGACTTTTTAAGAAAATCAGCTTCATTACTAAATTTAATCCCCAGAAATTCCATGACGTTGCTACTCCCGCATTTTGAGGAAACCCCGTAATGACCATGCTTGGTCACTTTAACCCCTGCACCGGCCGTTACAAAAGAGGCCAATGTAGAAATATTAAAGGTGTCCTTACCATCACCACCCGTACCGCAAAGGTCAATAGGATTATAGTGGCTCAAATCTACCGCCAGACAAAGTT
>CALEYA010000011.1 GCA_937926215.1 uncultured Croceitalea sp.
ATTTGCAAAGCGAAAAAACCAGTGCTGATTCCTTATTTGGATAGCTTCCTAACGGATATTGCCAAAATTGACCAAGCCTCCACCCAATGGACCCTGGCCCAATTGTTCGAGATGTTGGAAAACGAAATGAGTCAAGACCAAGTGGAACGGGCAAAAGAAATCATGAAAGACAACTTGGCCAATCACAACGATTGGATCGTATTGAACCAAACTATGGACACCTTGACTACATGGTCCAAAAAAGACGCGGAATTAAAGGCATGGTTGGTCCCCCATTTGCAGAGATTGACAGCTGACGAAAGGAAATCCGTTTCCGGTCGTGCCAAAAAGATATTGACTAAGATTATGACGCAAAAACCCTGAAAAAGGATTTCATTATCTTTTCAAACAACACCTAATGATCATGTGCAAATTAATTTTACAATGTAGAATAACAAACAAAATGAAAGCGATACTATTTATAGGGCTATTTTTGTCCATCCTTCCAGTTTTTAGCCAACAAAAAACGATGAAAACACCAACGGAATTAACCCAAGAATTTATTGTCGACTATAAAAAATGGAACGATTTTGCCTATGCCCAAAAAGATGTGGAAGGAAAACCAACCGATTCCCAAATTGAAAAAATGTATGATGATATCATCCTAAAATATTGCAGCCCCAATAAAACATATCAAGGTCTTGCATATGGCAGCGAATCTGACCATTGCCCAGAGCAGGAAAAAATACTTGAAGAAACAGTGGATGGCACTAGAGCTATCGTTAAGACCACCTTCACCAATAAAAAGTTTGCGTTTATAGCACACGATTATGAATATCATTTTATGTTTGTGGATTCCAAATGGATATTGGAGGAGCTCTATTTGGTGGATAAAGAAGGGAAATATAAATCCTTATAAACCCTCTTTTAAACCTACTCAACCTTAAAAATGGATGCTGCTATACTATGATAAATAGGATGCGTAACTTTTTTAAAAAAAATACTACCTTTTCAAACCCTTGGTTACGACATGGGATCAATCTCATTTTGATTTCTTTGGTCATCAACCACCTTGCCCAACCTCAAAATTTCCCCTTTACGGAAAACTATAGGTTTCCATGGTTTTCCATATTCGTCTCCATAGGATTGGGCGCCATCATATTAGGTATTGCAGAATTTAACTTTAGGTATTACCGTAGAACCTACTTTGTCAAAGAAGTCACTACCGCTGTATTGCTGCGTTTCCTGTTTTCTACCCTAGGCTATATTACCCTATTCTATATACCGCTATATTATAGCTTGACCGCGGAGGACGATAAGGTCCAGAGTCTTTATTATTTATTGCTCGGACTATTGATTACCCTTCTGTTGAGTACCATTTTCATTGCCGCGCTTTTTGCCAACGCCGTTTATAAACTGCATCAATTGACAAGTAAAAACGGAAAGCTAAAAGTAAAACACGGAGGAAAGATATGCTTCCTCCAATTTTCTGAAATTGCCTTGTTCTATAGCGAAAACAAGGTGGTATACGTCGTCATGGAGGACGGGACATCCATGAGTACGGATTTCACTTTGAATACCCTGGAAAACCAACTACAAGAAAAAGGCTTTTTTAGGGCCAATAGAAAAACCTTGCTCCATCCCCGTGCCATTGCATTGGTGAAATCCGCAGAAAATGGGAAATTGATCGTGGAACTGAAACCCATTTTAGCCACACCAATAACCCCCTTATTACCGATCAGCAGGTATAAAAAACAGGAGTTTTTAGACTGGTTTGAGTACAACGCCTAATTGGGGATGCCTATTCGGTGCTTTTTTTCCTACCATTGGGTAAAAATGATCCATTTTCCACTTCTTCTTCCTTACCTACTTTGTTACTTCGTCTTAAATTCAAAAAACAAAAAAATGAACTTTGCATTCTTAAAAACAACCTTAGTTCCTATACTGGCGGTAGGTCTTTGTTGCCTATTGTATCTATTTGATTCCTTTCTGGGGATAACCGCAGCGATCATAATTCTCATTGCAAGTGCTGTAGAATTCAAAAGGGACGCATTTACGTCTTTAGGTTTTTACCGAAAGGGGCTGAACCTAAAAAACCTATTCCTATGGGCTCCTTTAGTTTCTGGCGGTTTATTTCTACTGTTTTATTTTCTCTTGGTCCCAGGGGCAACCTATTTGACCGGCCAAGCTTTGGACCATTCCGACTTTGATGGTTATCAAGGTAACTTACCTGCTACATTGACCCTACTTGGGTTTATTTGGATATCCGCAGCATTTGGAGAAGAAATCGTATTTAGGGGATATCTTATGAGGCAGTTTGTAAAATTCTTTGGCGAAAGCCATATAAGTATCCTGATCAATATCGTATTATTTGGGATATTATTTGGTTGGGTGCATGCCTATCAGGGTATAACAGGGCAGCTGGTAACCGGGGTATTAGGTGTGCTGTTTTCCCTTATGTTTTACCTCCGCAAATACGATTTGTGGTTCAATGTTGCCGTTCATGGGTTTTTTGATACCATCGCATTGGTTTTTGTCTATTACGGTTGGTACTAGTCTATGGCTTAATGCCGTATGCTTAGGAATACACTGTACAGTTTTTAGTAGCTTTACCATTGGCAAACGGCAAACAAGTCCGCCTATATTTTACTACCTTAGGGAGGCGGTCAAAAAAATAGTTGTCCCAATTTTTGTCGATCAAGACGAAAGACACCTTTAAATTAAAGCCATATGAAAACTAAGATTGGTATCCTACTTGTTCTTTTAGCCATAAGCAGTTGTGGGAATCCCTCATCCAACACGCCAAACATAAAAGAGGGAATGATACAGGTTGCCATCCTATATCCCAACGGCGAGAACAAAACCTTTGATATGGAGTATTATGCCACCAAACATATGCCCATGGCGGCAGATTTGTTTGGCGATGCCTTAAGGGCTATGGAAATCGAAAAAGGAATAGCCAACAACGTTCCGGATACGCCGGTCCCTTATTTGGCCATCGGGTATTTTTATTTTGATACGCTCTCGGACGTTGAAAACGCCATGGGACCAAATTCCAAAACGCTCCGGGCAGATGTCCTCAACTATACCAATATAAAGCCCATAATTCAAATTAATGAAGTACGGACCATAACCTATTACTAAAGGATTATACGGGTATCCGGCAAAAAATGTATGCCAACATATGGAAAACCGAAAAAATAAATGAATAGACTTTTACTGCTTGTCCTAATTATCCCCATTGGATTTACATCCTGTAAAACGGCTGAAAAAGAAATTGATAGGCTTGACATCGCAAAAGAATATTATAGCGTTCTTGCCAGTTCCGATGTTTCTAAAATAAAGGGCTTGGTTACCGACAGTCTTTTGACCAAGGAAACCGAATATAATTACGAACAGACCTTCTCGCTTGAGGACTATGTAGCCTGGCTACAATGGGATGCCGTTTTTGAACCCACCTACGAAATCCTTCAAATTGCAGAAGAGGGGGAAACAGTGAAGGTAACCGTGTCAAAAATAGACCAAAGAATTGCCTTTCTTCACCAAAAACCTATTGTCACCCATCAGGTACTCCGTTTCAAGAAGACTAAAATTACCAGCATTGAAACCACCAAATATGTGATTTTCGATGATGCTACCTTTGTTAAAAATAGGGATTCCCTTGTGAACTGGGTCGCTAAAGAACATCCTCACCTAAACGGATTTATACACGATCAAACCAAGGAAGGCGGTCGGAAATACCTAAAGGCCATGGCACTATATCATAGCAGAAAGTAAGGCGTCCTTCTACTAAAATC
>CALEYA010000012.1 GCA_937926215.1 uncultured Croceitalea sp.
CCTACCAAAAGGACTCGTTTGTTTTTTAGCGTTGCCGCCTTTGCGGTTGCAATGGGGTAGCGGTCCTTGGGTTTGCGAACATCCCAAATATGCTGGCCTTTTTGGGATACGAGATGCCCAAAACGACGGTTTAAATCGTCATGGAGGCCATTGATCAAGGAAAGTCCGTTTGCCAATGCTTCTTTTACGGGAAGGTCCCACGCATCAGGGAATTCTCCCCCGGATGGGGCAATGCCTAAAACCATAATTTCAGCTCCTTGATCAATAGCTTGTGAAACCGTGGCCAAAACGGGAACATCATAAGGCAGGCCAATGGCTTGCTGCACCGTTTTGCCCGCAAATTTGGAATCGACAATGGCGACGATAGGATGTTTGGAAAAGCGCAACAAGCCGAAACCCATTTTACCGGAATCGTTATCCAAGGCTCCTTCCATATAAATACACAATTTCTTTTTGGAGTCGAACATGGGCCAATAGCTTAGGATTTGGTTTTAAAACGACCACCATGCCCCGGAACATCCAAAGGCATGGTGATTTCATTCTGTAGCGGCGCACCCTCACAAGGGTCCGGGTTCAGGTTTAGGTGCGAGTCCAGGTCAATATGGTCCAAAACCCCGGATACTGCCGCCCCTGCTGCGATGGAAATGGACGATTCCCCCATACAACCGATCATGGTCTGTAATCCAAAGGCCTTTGCCGTAGCTATAATTCGCAAAGCACCCGTAATGCCGCCACATTTCATCAATTTCATATTTACCCCATCCACGGCATGGGCCCAGTTAGGGATATCGGAGGCCATTCGGCAGGACTCATCCACAAAAATAGGTAGCGGACGGTTCTTATAGAGTTCGGGCATATCCTGTTCCTGACCTTCTTTTAATGGCTGTTCCACATATGCACAATGCCGTTCCACGAGCCAGTCCATCATATGCTTGGCATCCTCCAAGGACCAGCCGCCGTTAGCATCTACGCGAATGGAAATAGGGAGCTGCATGTGATAGCGCAGTACTTCTTCATACATCGCTTTATCGGCAGCGATACCCTCGGGATTCCCCAATTTTACCTTAAGCGTCTTGATTCCCTGATTTTTTAAGATCAGCGGTAAGCGTTCCTTGGCTTCCGCCGGGGTCATTATTCCCAAAGTCATGGACGTTGGATGTTTTGGTTTGGAAAACCCGAGCAGTTGGTAGAGCGGCATTCCCGCTTTTTTTGCTTTTAGGTCCCAAAGGGCGATATCCAAGGCCGCTAAAGCACAAGGGGCCACACCATAAGCCAATGCACGGTCATAGGTGTCCTGAATACTACTTACATCTGGATATGCCTTTAGAAAGGCTTCCAAGTGCCGCTGGGCCTCCTCCGGAGTTGCCGCCCCTTCCGATACCCCGGGGGAGGTTTCCCCCCAGCCGGTATGCCCTTCATCCGCTACCGATAGGTATAAATTGGATTGTCCATCGCGTACACCACGACTGATACGCAAGGGAAATAACTTTTTTAAGTACACAGTTTTATAAGCGATATGCATGGTCTGGATTTGATGACCTAAAATATCGGAAATTCCGATGGATATCAAGAATAAATAGGGGCAAAGCGTATTTTTGTTTGAAACTGCACTATGGACGTAGCCTTAGAACCTTCTTGGAAGACCAAATTAGCTTCGGAATTCGAAGCGCCGTATTTTGAACAGCTGATCGCTTTTGTAAAATCGGATTACAAGAATACCACCTGTTACCCCAAGGGAAGCCAAATTTTTTCGGCTTTTGACCATTGTCCGTTCTACGATACCAAAGTGGTTATCATTGGACAAGACCCCTATCATGGTCCCGGCCAAGCCAACGGACTGTGTTTTTCCGTAAACGATGGCATAAAACACCCTCCTTCTTTGGTCAATATTTTTAAGGAATTGAAAACGGATGCAGGAATTCCGTACCCCCAAAGCGGTAACTTGGAACGTTGGGCCCAACAAGGGGTATTGCTCCTAAACGCGACTTTGACCGTTAGGGCGCATCAAGCAGGAAGCCATCAAAACAAGGGATGGGAACAATTTACGGATGCTGCCATCAAAAGCTTATCCGAACATCGGGAAGGACTGGTGTTCCTGCTCTGGGGTGGCTATGCCAAGAAGAAAACCAAGCTTATCGATACTGGAAAACACCATATATTGACCTCTGGACACCCTTCTCCGTTGAGTGCAAATAGGGGATTTTGGTTTGGGAACAATCACTTTAGCAAAACCAATGGGGTTCTAGCCAAAATGGGGAAGTCAGCAATAAATTGGTAAAAAAAAATTCAGAATCCATCAAATAAATAAGAAAATTACTACGTTTGTTATAAGTAGAAAACTTATAATATTCTAATGGGTGGGTAGATTGAAGACTGTTTTATTGGTTGATGACGATGATACAACCAATTTTTTAAACCGATTTTTTATAAATCAACTGGATACAAATATTGATGTTCTCGTAACCAAAAATGGAAAGGAGGCATTAAACCTGATACAAGAGAGTGGTGAACAAATAAGCCCCTGCTTACTGGTATTGGACACTAACATGCCCGTTATGGATGGGTGGGAGTTTTTACATTGCTATGAAAAAATGGTCGCTGCGGATATTAAAAAGCACATTACCGTAGTCATGTTGCCCCCACAAAATACCGAGGAATATAAGGCTAAGGTTTTGGCGGACCCCAATGTGCGGGAAGTTATGGACAAACCCATGTCCGACATCAAGTTCCGACTTTTGATTACCAAATACTTCTCTTGATCACGGTTTTGAATACAAAAACCTGGGTGCTTTTCCAATGCCCTCGATAAGGTTTAGGGAAAACAGGCGTTCCTGGACCTCTTGCAAGGCCGCATCACTTACTTGTTCCTGTGACCAAGCGGTCAATCCCAACCATTCTTGTACATCTTCCAGTTTCTGCCCATACGTATTGGCGATGGTCCGGTCGATACTCGGAATCATCTTAAACTCTTCGGTATACAGATTGATGACTTCCAAAATATGCTGAAGGACACCGGCGCGTTCTTTAATAAAATTATCGGTAGCGGCAACAACAAAACAGGGCCATGGGGTAGGGCAGTCCGCAATATGTTTAAAAATCCGGCTGTCCACCAAGGGTTTGGTAGTAAAACGTTCCCACATAAAATAGGCGTCCGTTCCGTTTGAGAGGGCTTCTACGGCACCATCCAGATTATGGATTACCTCAAAATCCATGGCTTCCGTATCCCAGTGTTGGTTTTGGGCGTTTACGATCGACATCAAATGGCTACCACTGCCAAACCGACTGATGGCGGCCTTAACGCCTTCCAAATCCGAAATTGTGCTGTGCGGGCTGTCGTTGGCTACGTGAATGCCCCAAAGCAACGGACTTTCGATATACTTCTGGATGATTTTAGTAGGATTTCCATCGGCGATACTCTTAACGATACCTTCGGTAAGGATAATGGCCAGATCCGTTTCCCCATTAGCCAACATTTTGGACATTCTACCTGTACCTTCCGGTATATTTTCCCATTCCAAAGCAATACCTCGGGCCTCAAAAGCCCCTTCCTTAATAGCCAAATGCCAAGGGAGGTTAAAATGTTCCGGAACTCCAATAATCTTAACGTTCTTCATCTTATATCAAAAGTAGCAAATCGAGACCTTTTCATAAAGGCATTAAAAGTGTTTCGTTTTCCAAATTGTAGTTGTACCGTTTATAAAAACTAAACCAACCGATCTAAACAATACCGTATTAAGGCATCCGTGGTTTCCTGGGGTTTTGTCGAAAATTCGCCCGTGGCCCTATTCGCTAAAATGGCATTCATGGAAATGGCTTGATGTCCCAAAAGCCTTGCAAGGCCATAGATGCCTGCCGTTTCCATCTCAAGATTGGTAATTTGGGCACCGTCAAACCTAAAACTGCGCAGTTTGTCATGAAAATCGGGGAGGCTAGGGGCCAATCGTAACCTTCTTCCTTGCGGTCCGTAAAATCCGGCATTGGTCACCGTAATTCCATGGAGCACCGATTTACCGGCCAATTTTTCGGCCAAAATTTGACTTCCCGCGAAGACATAGGGAGCGATTCCCTTGGATTGCCAATCCAAATGTTTTTCCAACGCTTCCTTTAAAGCGGTTTCCTGCATTTCTTTGGTATGATAAAAATGAAGCAGGCCATCCAATCCTACAGCGGTTTTGGACAATAAAAAGCTATCGACAGGAACATGCTCTTGTATGGCGCCGGATGTTCCGATGCGTATCAGGCTGAGCTGTCGCTTTTCTTCCCTTATTTTCCGTGTTCTTAAATCAATATTGACCAAGGCATCCAACTCATTGAGTACGATATCGATATTGTCCGTCCCAATTCCGGTAGAAATGACGGTTAGGCGTTTGCCTTTATAGGTTCCGGTGTGCGTTAGGAATTCCCGTTTTCCCTTGTTTACCTCCAGCACATCAAAATGGTTGGAAACCGAAGCTACACGGTCGGGATCGCCAACGGTAATGACGGTATCCGCAAGATCTTCTGGATGCAGGTTTAAATGATAGATGCTGCCATCTGGATTGCAAATGAGTTCAGATGGGGCTAACGGCATGTTACAACTTCAGGATTCTGCTATTGTCCGTATTGTAGAGGTAGTTGTACTTTAAAGCACCGCCCAAATAAGCGTCGTTATCACGTAACAAGGCATAGTAATTGGTTTCCTTGGCCAATACTTCCTTCCCCAATTTGTTCAATCGTACGGGGTTAAAAGACGAGAAGAGCGGTTTTAAGCTACCGATAATACGGTCGTATTGGGTATCGCCATAGCCAACGGTATTTCCATCGGATAACAACTGTCCCAAAAATTCCCTTTTGGATTTAGGTTTTTGGGTAGTCCCTACCTGTAAAACCCTATTTTCAATGGCATTAAGGCCGTTTTTGATGCTTGGAAAACGTTCCAAATGCACTTTTAGGGCATCGTGCAAATAAGCATAGTTATAGTTGCCAAAATCGCCCAGGTTTTCCAAACGGATGGGATTATCACTGCAATATAGCTGCCAAACATAGTCGGCATATTCGATATCGTCTTGGGTAAGAACTACCTTATTTTCGTAAAGTTGCACCAATTGCGCGTCGGACAAGTCGTTAAGCGAATACATGGTATCCGTATCGTCCTGTTTGCCGCTGCAGACCAAAGAAATCTCGGCATGTCTGCGGTGGGTCTTTAGCCAACTGATAACGGCAAGCATGTTTATCTGGCAAAACAGGTCATACTCAAACCAAAGAACAATGTGGTCCTGCTGTTTATGGTTACACAAGGAACGGTATTCCTTCAGGGTTTTTTCAATAAACCACGACTTGGAAACCTTATAGTTTTTGTTTAAGAATTCAAAACGGGTTTTCCAGAAAGATTCGCTTCCTACATTGCATAGGGTTTTACCCTCGCACAACATTTCCCTCCATGTAATGATATCTCCGGTAAGGGGTAACTTTTGAAGTCTGGCAGTGAAACTATCCCCGTTGGTAATATGCAACAGTGATTTCATTTAGTACAGCGTTTTCGTTGGTTAGTTTGCTAAAAGTAATGTTTAAACAAAAAAAACAAAAACTTTTATTCAGAAACCTCTTTAAAACATCGATAAATTTAACAGTTGGACGGATACTATTGGAATCTCCGATTATTTTGGACATCAACCTCCGACACGTTTAACGGAAAACCCCTTTTCTTTAAGAAAATCCATAATCTTATCCCGGTAATCCCCTTGAATAATGATGGTTTCGTTTTTATAACTGCCGCCCACACCGAGATATGATTTTAACGCTTTGGCCAATTTTTTAAAATCGCTGTCCGCACCGGTATACCCATCCAAAATGGTAATGGGTTTGCCCTTTCTTTTTTCATACTTACATAAAATAGGGGCTTCCTGCATCCAAAATTCGGGTTTGGACACTTTTTGCGCTTCGCCTTCTTCCGGAACATGCCCAGGAAAAAGATTTTTAAGTTGGTCTTGTAAATCCATCCTATTTTTTTACCAATCCCAATTCCACCAAACGTTCCTGCAAATAGGCCCCAGCCGTAATATCCTCAAACTGTTTTGGGTTTTCTTCGGTAACGCAATGCTCCAAACAATTGAGGGGCATTTGACTGATCGGGTGCATAAAGAAAGGAATGGAGTATCTGGAGGTTCCCCACAACTCCCTTGGTGGGTTCACCACTTGGTGGATGGTGGATTTCAATTTATTGTTCGTCAATCTGGAAAGCATATCCCCTACATTGATCATCAGCTGATCGGGACGGGCAATGGCATCGACCCATTCATCTTGATGGTTTTTTACCTGCAACCCCTTGCCATGGGCACCCATCAAAAGGGTAATCAGGTTAATATCGCCATGGGCCGCGGCCCGCACCGCATTTTTAGGTTCTTCCTGAATGGGTGGATAGTGTATAGGCCTTAAAATGGAATTTCCGTCTTTAATAAACACGTCAAAGTAGGTTTCTTCCAAACCAAGGTGAAGCGCCAAGGCACGCAACACATATTTTGCGGTTTTTTCCAGCATTTTATAGGCTTGTTCTCCCACCGCGTTAAACTCTGGAAGCTCACTTACCGCAATATTATCCGGATAGTTTTCCTGTAACTTGGAGGCGTCCTCCACATACTGGCCAAAATGCCAGAATTCCTTTAGATCCCCTTCTTTTCTGCCTTTGGCGTGTTCCTTTCCAAAGGAGGTGTACCCCCGTTGGCCGCCAATCCCTTCAATTTCATAACTGTCCTTTGTTTCTTGGGGCAAGGCAAAGAATTTCTTGATTTCCGCGTACAAACTGTCCACCAGTTCTTGGTCCAAAAAATGTCCGCTTAGCGCTACAAAACCAATATTTTCAAAAGCACCGCCAATTTCTTGGATAAAGGATTGCTTTCGTTGGGCATCATCGGCCAAAAAATCTTCTAGATTAACACTTGGAATAGCATTCATGTTAGGTAGAATTTTAAGATATCTCAAAGTTAAACAATCTACGGCAACCATTTTTACTAATTTAGGACGCTGTAAACTGATACTATGCGATACCACAGTAGCGATATGGAAAAGGAAAAGTTGGTTTCCTTGTACAAGTTGATGCTTAAACCGCGAATGATCGAGGAGAAGATGCTGGTGTTGTTGCGCCAAGGTAAAATCTCCAAATGGTTTAGTGGAATAGGGCAGGAGGCGATTTCCATTGGGGTGACCGCCGCTTTAAAGACCGATGAGTATATTTTGCCCATGCACCGTAATTTGGGGGTTTTCACAAGTAGAAACATCCCCTTGGACCGCTTATTTGGGCAATGGCAGGGAAAAGCTAGTGGTTTTACCAAAGGCCGGGACCGCAGTTTTCATTTTGGCTCCCAAGAACACCATATTGTAGGGATGATCTCGCATTTGGGCCCGCAACTTGGCGTGGCCAACGGTATTGCATTGTCCCATAATTTAGGGCGCCAACGAAAGGTTACGGCCGTTTTTACCGGGGAGGGGGCCACTAGTGAAGGGGACTTCCATGAAGCCTTGAATGTGGCATCGGTTTGGAACCTGCCCGTATTGTTTTGTATTGAAAACAATGGGTACGGACTTTCCACCCCTACCAACGAACAGTACAACTGTGAACATTTGGCGGATCGGGCCAAAGGTTATGGCATGGAATGCCGCATTATTGATGGCAATAACATTTTAGAGGTCTACACCAAAGTAAAGGAACTATGCAAAGCGATGCGAAAACGCCCAAGACCTGTCCTTTTGGAGTTCAAGACCTTCCGGATGCGTGGCCATGAAGAGGCAAGCGGCACCAAATACGTCCCGGACAAACTATTGAAGGAATGGGCCAAGAAAGATCCCATTGCCAATTATGAAAACTACCTGTTGGACGAAGGGCATCTCACCCAAGAAGAAATCACGGCAATTAAAGCGGGGATTTCCCAAGAAATCACCAGCAATCTTGCCATAGCCTTCGATGAACCTCCGGTGACTTCTACTTCAAGTGTTGAATTAAATAACGTTTATCAAGAGTATATTTATGAGGATTTTCCAAGTAATGGAAAATCCAATAACATTCGCTATGTTGATGCCATTTCGCAAGGTTTGAAGCAATCTATGGAACGCCATAGCCAATTGGTGTTGATGGGCCAAGATATTGCCGATTATGGTGGGGTGTTTAAAATTACGGAAGGCTTTACCAAACTCTTTGGAAAAAGTAGGGTACGGAATACCCCTATTTGCGAATCAATTATCGTTTCTACCGCCATGGGACTTTCCATTGCGGGAATGAAAGCCATGGTGGAAATGCAGTTTGCCGATTTTGTAAGTTCCGGGTTCAATCCCATTGTCAACTATTTGGCCAAAGTCCACTATCGTTGGGGTCAAAATGCCGATGTAGTTGTCCGTATGCCCTGTGGTGGCGGTGTAGGGGCTGGTCCCTTCCATTCACAGACCAATGAGGCTTGGTTTACCAAGACCCCAGGCTTAAAAGTAGTGTATCCGGCTTTTCCGGCAGATGCCAAAGGGCTGTTGAATACGGCGATAAACGATCCAAACCCGGTCCTCTTTTTTGAACACAAAGGCCTGTATCGTAGCGTTTATGGCGATGTCCCAGAGGAATATTACACGCTTCCCCTTGGGGAGGCCAATGTGTTGCGCAACGGCAATGCGCTTACCATTGTAAGCTATGGCGCAGGGGTACATTGGGCCTTGGAAACCTTGGACAAGCATCCGGAAATTGACGCTACCCTTATTGACCTGCGTTGTTTACAACCTTTGGATATGGAAACAATCTACCAAGCGGTAGAAAAAACCGGGAAGCTTATCGTGCTCCAAGAGGATACCGTTTTTGGTGGAATTGCCAGTGATATTGCCGCCATGGTCATGGAAAACCGCTTTGAATACTTGGATGCCCCCGTAAAACGCGTGGGCAGTTTGGAAACCCCGGTTCCCTTTGCAAAGGCCCTTGAGGCAGATTTTTTACCTAAACAACGTTTTGAGGAGGCCCTGATGGCCTTATTGGCATACTAGCGAATAAGAAGCCCTGCAAAAAACAAAAGGATAACCCATGAATTATAAGCGAAATCCCGACGGCATTCGTCGGGATTTTTTGTTTTTATACGGTATCTTTCCCTTGTGAAAAAGAGTGAGGTTATTGTAATTGGAGGCGGATTGGCGGGCTTGACCGCGGCCATCCATTTGAGCAGGGCGGGAAAAAGTGTTGTCCTACTGGAAAAGAACAGCTATCCCAACCATAAGGTCTGTGGGGAGTATGTTTCCAATGAGGTTAGGCCTTATTTGGACAGTTTAGGGGTCTCCGTCCATGATTTCCAGCTTGCCGAAATCGACACCTTAACGATCAGCACTAAAAAAGGAAAGGCGATCAGCACCAAACTCCCTTTGGGCGGATTTGGGATAAGTCGGTTTGCTTTGGACCATTTGCTATACAAAACCGCAGTAGGGGCCGGAGCGGAAGTTGTCTTTGAAACAGCAGTGGACATTACCTTTGAAGCTGATACTTTCCGGATTACGACCACCACGGGCAGCAAATTCCAAGCGCCTATTGCCCTTGGGGCCTATGGAAAACGTTCGGTCTTGGATAAAAAGATGGATCGGGGGTTCAGTCATCAAAAATCGCCCTGGTTGGGGGTAAAGTGCCATTATGAGTATCCCGATTTTCCAGGGAATCAGGTCGCACTCCATAATTTTGAGGGCGGTTATGGCGGACTTTCCAAAACAGAGACCGGCACGGTCAACTTCTGTTACCTGACCACCTTTGAAAGTTTTAAAAAGCAGGGCACTATCGAAAAGTTCAATGCCAACTCCGTGGCCAAAAATCCCCATTTGGGTGAATTTTTGAATCGCGCCACCCCAAGTTTTGAAAAACCCCTGAGCATTGCCCAGATTTCCTTTTCGCAAAAATCCCCAGTAACGAATCATGTATTGATGTGTGGGGATAGTGCCGGTTTGATCCATCCGCTCTGCGGAAACGGCATGGCCATGGCCATCCATGCTGCCAAACTGGCCTCGGAAGTCGTTTTGGGGTATTTGGAGCATACCAATCCGGACCGAAAACTTTTGGAGGACAGCTATACCAAAGCATGGAAAGTACACTTTGAGCACCGTCTTTGGATGGGTAGGCAATTACAACGCTTGCTGCTGAACGATACAGCAACGGCCCTAGCAATGAATACCATAGCAAATTCTGAAAAAATAATCCAAGCCATGATCCGTAGGACCCATGGAAAACCTATATTAGTCTAATGGATTTTACAGCTAGAAGTACGGAGTTGGAGCTTATGGACGACCCCGATATGGACGCCGAAAAGTACCGGGAAGCGTATTTGGACATCAACAGATGCAACCGATTGCTGGGAGGTTATGGAATTACCTTAAAAGCGTTGGAAAAACTGATGGAAATTACCCCAAAAAAATCGTATACGATTTTGGACATGGGTTGTGGGGACGGGCAAATGCTTCGGAAAGTCCATAATTACCTAGAAAGAAAAGGGATTCCCTTTAAATTGATCGGAATCGACTTGCGGGACGATGTATTGGATATCGCCAGAGAAAAATCCAAGGATTTTCCTAAAATCCAGTTTATCAAACAGGACATTTTGGAACTGGACCGTCAATTTGATTGTGATGTTTTGCTCTGCACTTTGACCATGCACCATTTTACCGATGCGAACATCCATCGGTTTACCAAAAAATTTATTGAAATTGCCAAGATCGGTGTCATCATCAACGACTTGGAGCGCAACCAAATGGCGTACCAACTTTTCAAGCTGTTCAGCTTTTTCTTTATCAAGACCCCCATTGCCAAATATGATGGTTTGGTGTCCATCAGCAAAGGATTCGTAAAAAAAGAGCTCCAGGCGTTCGCCAAACCTTTGGAAGCCGCCAAACATACCATTACCTGGAAATGGGCCTTTAGATATGTATGGATAATGCAAACCAATCGACCTATTGACCTATGACCGCAGTAAAAATTTCAGCCGTTTCCAAGGCCATTCCCAAATACAGTCGCAGCACCAAAGATATTATCCCCTTTGTGGAACTTTGGCTGGCGGACCAAGACGAGCGTTTCCGTCGTAAAGTCGTCAAAATCTTTGAGGGCGCCGGGGTGGACAAACGTTACGGCATTATGGATATCGATGAGGTGTTCTTGGCTACATCCTTTGAGGACAAAAACCGTATTTATGTGCGGGAAATGAAAAAATTAGGTTCGGAATCCCTGCAAAAAGCCTTACGGAAAGTCGCTTGGCAGGCCGATTCCCTGGATTACATCATTACCGTAAGTTGTACCGGCATTATGATACCGTCCTTAGATGCGTATCTGATCAACGAATTGGGGTTGAAACAAGACATTGTGCGTTTGCCGGTGACCGAAATGGGCTGTGCAGCGGGCGTATCCGGACTTATTTACGCCTCGCATTTTTTAAAGCAAAACCCCGGAAAACGCGCCGCGGTCATAGCGGTGGAAAGTCCGACGGCCACCTTTCAACTGGATGATTATTCCATGGCCAATATGGTCAGTGCCGCTATTTTTGGTGATGGGGCCGCTTGCGTACTGCTTTCCTCTGAGGAAGACGGTAGCGGACCAAGCATTGTAGGGGAGGAGATGTACCATTTTAAGGATGCCACCCACCTTATGGGCTTCGACCTAACGAATACGGGGCTTAAAATGATTTTGGATCCTGCGGTACCGGAAGTCATTGCTTCGCACTTTCCAAAAATCGTACATCCCTTTTTGGAACGCTTGGGAACGGATATCCATGCCGTTGACCATCTTATCTTTCATCCCGGGGGACGTAAAATTGTGCAGACCGTAGAAGAACTTTTTGGTAAATTGGGTAAAAATATTGATGCGACCAGGGCTGTGCTAAAAGAATATGGGAATATGAGCAGTTGCACCGTCTTGTACGTCTTGGAAGACTTTATGGAGAAGGACATCGCCAAAGGCGAACAGGGCTTGATCCTTAGTTTTGGTCCGGGATTTTCCGCGCAGCGGGTATTGGTCAAATGGTAATATGGGTACAACGAACGATAGAAAATGGGCACTTATTTTGGGCGGCAGCAGCGGTCTGGGCCTTGCTACGGCCAAAAAACTAGGCCAGCATGGGTATTCCCTGATCTGTGTACATCGGGATAGGCGGGCCGATATGGAGGACATTGAAACCCAGTTTGAAGCAATACGCGCACAGGGTGTTCACGTGGAAGCTTTTAATGCCGATGCGACCAATGGTGCCAAACAACAGCAGTTAATTGGAGAAATAGCCCTAAAATTAGGCGAGGAGAAGCTAAAGGTGGTGGTGCACAGCATCGCCAAAGGCAACTTGAAACCCATGTTCCCGAATAAAGAGGGCGCCTTGCAGAACCAGGATTTTAACCTGACCATCGATGCGATGGCAACTTCTTTTTATGATTGGATACGCCTACTCACCCAAAACGAACTTTACGACCAGGATCTGCGTGCCATCGCCTTTACCAGTGAGGGCAATGCCAAAGCTTGGGCCAATTACGCTGCGGTTTCAGCTGCCAAGGCCGCTTTGGAGGCCATTATGCGGAATATTGCCTTGGAATTTGCACCAATCGGTATAAAAGCGAACTGCATCCAGGCTGGGGTTACGGAAACCAAATCCTTTTCCCTGATCCCTGGAAGCGAACGATTAAAGGCATCGGCCTTAGCCCGAAATCCCAATGGACGTTTGACCACTCCTGAAGATGTGGCCAATGCGGCCTATTTGTTAACGCTGCCCGAGGCGGCTTGGATTACTGGAACGATCATTAAAGTGGATGGAGGGGAAAGCTTACGCTAATGGATACTGCACAAATCATTGCACAACTGCCTTACAGCACGCCCTTTCTCTTTGTTGACGCCCTAGAGCGTGTAAATCAAGAGGGCACCATAGGGTCGTATACCTTTCCCAAGGACGCTTTTTTCTACGAAGGCCATTTTAAGGATCATCCGGTTACGCCGGGCGTCATTTTAACGGAATGCTGCGCCCAGATAGGCCTTGTATGCTTGGGCATATATTTATTGCAGCAGGAGATGCATCAGGCCATGGGTATTGGCCTTAGCAGTACCGAAATGGAATTTTTAAAGCCGGTCTACCCCGGGGAAAAGGTAAGCGTGCAGTCCGAGAAAGTCTATTTTAGGTTTCAAAAACTAAAATGCAAGGTGAGGATGCGCAACAGCAAGGGGGAAGTGGTCTGTAAAGGGACCATTGCCGGAATGTTTAAAAACGAAGCGGATGGCAAATAGGGTCGTGGTTACCGGTTTAGGGGTTTGCGCACCCAACGGGGTCAGTTTGGAAGCCTTCAAAAACTCCCTGGAAAACGGGAGCAGTGGTATCCGGTTCCATGAAGCATTAAAAATCCTTAATTTTTCATGCCAAATCGCTGGTCAACCGAATATTGAAACTATCAACTTAACTAATTACTTTACCAATGTCCAACTGAAGGGATTAAACTCCAGCGGACTGGTTTACGGGGTCATTGCAGGCTTGGATGCTTGGGAACATGCCGGACTGGACAAAAACGATGCGCAACCGGATTGGGACAGCGGTATTGTCTTTGGGACGGGTATTTTGGGGGTCGATAAGTTTCGGGAAGCGATTTATAAAGTAGATCAGGGTGATGTACGCAGGTTAGGAAGCACGGCGGTTATCCAAACCATGGCCAGCGGTATTAGCGCTTTCTTGGGGGGCATGTTAGGTGCCGGAAACCAAGTGACCACCAATTCTTCGGCCTGTACCACGGGAACGGAAGCCCTGCTGATGGGGTATGAACGTATCGCAAGCGGAAAAGCCCAGCGAATGCTGGTCGGGAGCTGCAGCGATAGCGGGCCTTATGTTTGGGGTGGTTTTGACGCTATGCGCATCCTACCGAACAAATACAATGATCATCCGGAGGCCGCAAGTCGTCCCATGAGCGCTACGGCGGCAGGTTTTGTGCCTGGAAGTGGGGCAGGGGCCTTGGTGCTGGAATCTTTGGAAAGCGCGGTACAGCGCGGGGCTACGATTTATGCGGAAGTATTGGGCGGCGCCATTAATAGCGGCGGACAACGCAATGGCGGGAGTATGACGGCCCCCAATAGCCAGGCGGTGCAACGCTGCATCAAGGAGGCCTTAAAGAATACCGGAATACAGGCCGGCGCCATTGATACCATCAACGGGCATTTAACGGCCACCACAAAAGATCCGGAAGAAATAAAGAATTGGACGGAGGCCTTAGGTCGTAGCGGTACCGATTTTCCGGCCATCAACTCTTTTAAAGGGCATTTTGGGCATTGCTTGGCCGCTTCCGGCAGTATCGAATGTGTGGCAACGGTTTTGCAGCTGTCGGAACAACGATTGTATGGTAGTTTAAACTGTGGGGATGTCCATCCGGGGATATTGGAGCATATCGATAGTAGCTGTGTTCCCCAGAAAACTAAGGCCTTTACTGCTAAAATTAGTGCAAAAGCCAGTTTTGGCTTTGGAGATGTCAATGCCTGTGCTATTTTTAGGGCTTATATCTAATGTTGATGAAAAACCAAGAGCAGCTCGCTACACTTACCAAAATTATAACACCTTATCTCCCTGATGATGTTTCTGTTGCGTCCATAGACCTAAATAGTCACTTTATAGAACACCTGAATATCAATTCGGCCAATTTAGTGGATATTGTACTGGATGTGGAGGACGAATTTGACATTCGTTTGGAAAATGAGGACATGGATCGCATGCAGACCGTAAAGGATGCATTGGAAATCATCGCCCTAAAAACCAAAGAAAAGGAATAGTGACACCGGCGCGTAAAAAATGGCTATGGACGGGTGGCGGTGGCGCTGCCTTGTTCTGCGCAGGACTGTGTGGGGTAGTGGAGAGCGGTTTTTTAAAACACAGCGAAACCGAAACCTTATATTGGGTCTTAGCCGGCACCGGCGCACTGACCGTACTCATGTTGGGCCTGGTATTATTGATAAAGGCCTCTAAATTGGAAGAAGATGCAAGAAAGTAATATGCCCTTAAAGGATTGGGCACTTCAAAAATTAAAGGTAACCCCTAAATTGCTGCTCCTATACTGCGTGGTCTATTTTAGTTGGGGACTGCTTATGAACTGGTTTGGGGCTCAGGTAGAGATTGCCCGCTTTACCTTTTGGTGGCAGGTCATCAGCTGCTATATCTTGTATATGGTACCCATTTCCCTTTTATTACGGGGCTTACCGTTCCACGCGCAATACGCTTACGGCCTAGTGGCCATGGGCTTGTTGGAGTTTGGGGGCTATGCCTTGGAAACTTCTTATGCCTATCCCAACAATCTGCTGGACCAATTTTTTAACGAACGGAACTTTAGTTTGGGAATGGCACTATTTTTCGCACTTTATTTTCCAGTAGGCAACTGGGCTGTAGGAAAATTACATGCATTGTTTTTTGGAAAAAACTGATTTTTTCCGTTGGTCGATTATTATTCGATTTTCAACTTTTTTATAATTACATACTTCTGGTTTGCAATACTTTAGCTCAAGACACATAACTAAGAACTATGTATGCAAAAATTTTAGTGTGCGCAACAATGCTATTGATTGCGACACGGGGGACATCCCAAGAAACCCGCGCACAACAGCGTGAAAAAACCAACGAGCTGCATAAAGACCGCAGTGCGGTAGAACGCTTTGACCATTCCATACTGCACAGTGAAACGCAAAAAGAGCGCAAACGGATGGAGCAGGAGCAGAAACGGGAACAACTGCTGGCGTATTTGGATACAGTGTCCATTTCCGACAAACTAAGACGTAATATGCGTCATGATATGGACAACAACCCGTTCTCTAGCAGGTTTCGAAAGTTTTTAGCACGTTATAAAAAGGATATGGCCGCCCTTAAGGCCAATACCGCCGTAGCCCAACAGAAGTAAAACTCCCTTTGTGCGGGCATACAACGCATTTAAATTAATTTGAATTTTAAAGGTAGGCCGGTCTTGCCGGACGGATAGGCCTCGGGCTAGTAGCTGCGATAGCCGTTAGACTTATTCCAATTGAAATTCAAAACGAACGGTTACTTTATTGTCTTCCCGCTTCTTTTTGATCTTGATATCAAAATCAGAACTATAGAGCGTTGCAGTGCCGATAAGTTGTTTTCCTTCTGATGTAAACCGAATGGGTAGGGTTTTGGAAATGCCTTTTATAGTAAGGGAGCCCTCCACCAGATACAAATCCCCATTTTTAGTAATGCTGCTGCTCTTATAATGGATTTTAGGGTGATCGCTTTTATCGAAATACTTGCCACTTTTTAAGGACCAATTGCGCAACCCATTGTTGGTATCCAAGGTTTCCGTGGCAACGGTTCCTTCTAAAACGGATGCTTCTAAATTGTCCCAATCCAGTTTGGATCGCGATTCAAATCCGCTAATGGTTCCCTTTACGCCCTTGTCCACAAACTCAAAACTGATTTTGGCACTGGCAATCTTTTGTTGGCCCATAGCCAATACAGGGGCAAGCATGAGCAGCAAGAAGGCACCGTAAAAGATAGGTTTTAAAGAAGATGTTGTAGTCATAGTGATATCGTCCTAAAAGAAAACTACTTCGGCGCAAGCACGCAAAGCATGTATCTGAAATTAAATTTCGAGGCAAGCCCGCCTACTGGGGGTACAGGACTTGGCCTAGTACCTTTTGACGGTACTGATAAAAATAGCTTACAAAGTTGGTCTTTTATATACTTTGTAGTGTTAAACTTACAAGAAAATGCAAATTATCAACATAGTTATCAAGAAAAATTCCGAACTTTAGGGAACATCCCTAAGTTAGCCATGAATACAATAAAGAAAGAACACCTTGACATACAGGAAATGCTGATGACCTTGGAGCGTAACCATGTTCAAATACAGCAGACCCTCCAGAAGCTGAATTCCTATAAGTGTGAACCTACCTGTTATGAGGCTTTTAAGCGTTTGCAGGACTTGCGGGACGATATCGACCGTTTAAAAAAAGAGCACCTGGACTTGTTCCAGACTATCGATTTGCGGCAAATGACTGCGGATAAGCCCGTAATTTCCAAAATGCGCAACCAGATCCAAGGGTTTAAGGAATTGGACCGTAGGATTGGTATTTATCTATTGGATACGGCAGCGGCGCATTGATCGTAGGTTTGGTACAAAGCCAAAAACTACCTTATCTTTAGGGAGTAAACCAAGCCTGTTTGAAAACCGACCAAAAAGAAGAATACCGTTCCATAAGCTGGCAATTGGAGATTATCATTGCCGGAGGTCTTTTCTACACCCTGTTCGTTAGCACTGATTTTTTTAAGGATTTTTATATAAAGAAGCAAGCGGTCGTTAACTATGACCACTATGAGGTACTCCTCTTTTTTGGGTTGTATATCTTGACTAGGACCTTGCTCATAGGTTTTGGGGCCAATTTGCTGCTACGCACGTTTTGGGTAGCCTATATGGCCATTGACAATTGGTATCCCAAGGGGATTGCCTTTGATAGGTTAAAACTGACCGACACACAAAAAGCCCGGATCAAAACCCGTTTTCATCAAGAAGAACGTCTAGAGACCTTGGAAAAATGGGCAAGTCTTAGCTTTAGTTTTGCCATTCTTTTTGCCATGGTGGTCATTAGTACCATTGTGGTTTGCCTATTGATCAGCGCATTTTTAATAGAAGTCTTAGGCTTGGAGGCCCTGGTCTACAAACCGGTGTTCAACTATATTTTAGCCATTGTGGTGGTCTTGGCGCAATTGGGGGTGCTGGCGCGGTTTTCCTTTAAAACGGGAAACGGGGTGGCGGACAAGGCGTTGCGGGCCGTAGGCAAGGGGTACTACTACCTTAGTGGCTCCTTTACCTATCAGCGGGAGTTATGGGTATTGCGATCCAATAGTAAACAGTGGATTTTGGTCAGTTTCGCCCTTTTTTATTTGGTAATGGCCACTTTGATCTCCGTAAACCAATTGGGTGCCTTTTTCTATGGGGGAACCTTTACTATAGAAGCTTTTGATGATCGTAAAACCTATGGGCAAAATTCCATTTATACGATGCAGAATAGGTATTATGAGGAGAACTTAAAGGAAAATGAAATTTTTTATCGTGGTGGTATCCAAAGCGAGGTCATTAAGGAAGAGCAGCTCAAACTGTTTGTGGTGCATTGGTTTTGGTTTGATCATTATAAGGACCGTATCTTGGACAGTCTGGATTTTAAAAAGGAAATTCCGGTTTTTGAAAATGATTCCGTAAGGACTATCTTTTATAAGAAACAATTGGCCACATACCAAGCGACCTTAAATAAACTGTTTATTGTAGAGTTGAACCAGCAGCGTTTGGATTCCATAAGATGGGACCGCTACAAACACCCTAAGACCGGCGAAGAAGGCTATTTAACTTATATAGGTGTGGACACCCTGCAAAAAGGAAGAAACACCCTGAATGTTAAAAGACGTTATGGCATGGATACGATTAAAACAACAAATTGGATGAGTTTACCATTTTGGAAGGAATAGGAAGGTTCTAAAAAATCGTATTTGACATAATATAAATTATAGTACAAATGTATCATATTCAGTTTTAGTCTTGAAATATAGTTTGTAAGCTATAATTCTATATTATGTAAAATATCCCTTAACCTCTGAGAATTGATTAAAACTTACAACAGGGTCATTAAACTTTTTTAAGCGGTGTCTGCGACGCATATTTTCATTTGTACCATAATTTGTCGTTATGTAAAATAGCCGCTGCCAAACGCTCGATTGCTTTTTAAAATCAAATTGCTTAGGCAATTTATTTTAAACACAATTTGCCACCGCTTGCCAACGCCATTTAAAAGCTAGCCTTTTAGATTCATTTAAAATTCTCGTATTCGAGGAAATGTGTGCAAGATTTTTTTCTACAGCATTCTCGTCAGCTTGTCGCAACAGCTAAAAATTACTCTGCGAGATAATTTCTTAGCCCTTGCTAACCTCTCGTCTTGATTGAAGCTTTTATTTAGGTACTTCTAACATTATGTAAAATAGGATTCAGCATTCTAACCAGTAAGGTTTTTATTTATCTTTTTTTCTTGATAAAAAAAGAAACAAAAAAATCAAGGCTTACAGATAATTTTAGAAAAAATGTACGGCTTAGTCGCTATATTTTAGGATTCATTGTAACTCTTAAGACTTCTTTAAGG
>CALEYA010000013.1 GCA_937926215.1 uncultured Croceitalea sp.
TCTTCCTCATTTAATTTTTTAAACAACTGCATGATTTCCTCGCTTTGCTGTGAATTGAGGTTTCCCGTTGGCTCGTCCGCAAGGATAAGTTTGGGGTTTGCAATGAGCGCACGTGCCACACCCACCAATTGCTGTTGTCCGCCACTTAATTGTGCAGGGAACAAATCCTTTTTACCTACAATTTGGAACCGGTCCAACATATCGGCAACCATAGCTTTGCGCTCAGCAGCTTTAAATTTTTTGTAAAGCAGCGGCATCTCCAGGTTTTCCCGTACCGTTAGATCATCCAAAAGGTGATAGGATTGAAAGACAAAACCAATGTATTCTTTATATAGATTGGAACGGTGTTTTTCCCTTAAGCTATGTACGGATTCATCCAAGAACTGGTATTCCCCCTCATTAAAACCATCCAACATGCCAATAACATTGAGTAAGGTGGATTTTCCGGAACCGGAAGGGCCCATTATGGAGATAAACTCCCCTTCCTTAACTTCGAGATTAATATCCTTGAGTAAAAAAATACGTTGGCCACCGGAGTTGACCCATTTAAAGATGTTTTTTAGTTGTAATAGCATGCGTGTCTAATTTAAAAATCTATGTTTTATATTTTTATTCTTCGGCCAGTGCTTTTATTGGATTTGCCCTTGCGGCCCTTAGGGATTGAAAACTACAGGTGATGAGCGCAATGGTCAAAGTAAATAAACCACCCATAAGGAACATCCAAAAGGAGGGTTGGATTCGGTATGAAAAGCTTTCCAACCAAGAATGCGCAACGTAATATACGAATGGCACGGCAATGACAAAAGAGAGTATGACCAAACGAAAATACTCTTGTGAAAATAAACCGATGTTTTGGGTTAGCGATGCGCCCAAAACTTTACGTATTCCAATTTCTTTTCTTCTTCTTGCAATTATGAAAGACATAAGCCCAAGTAACCCAAGGCAACCAATGAGCACGGCCAGTATGGAAAAAACACTGAAGCTGGTAAAAATCATATTCTCAACAGTGTATTCCTTGGCTATGGCATCATCTAAAAACTGATAATCATAGATGCCGTTGGTATAGGTTTCCTCCCAACGCTTTTGAACGGTCCCTAGGGCAGAATAATTGGAATCACCCAGTTTGATGAAGGTATTGTCCAAATAGTACTTCCAGTTTAATAAGATACAAGGGGTTATATCATATTGTAATGAATTGTTGTGAAAATCCTTAACTACGCCTATAATAGTGGCCACGCCCTCGTTGATCTGTATTTGTTTCCCTAAGGCATCAGCAGGAGTCCACCCATAGGATTTTAAAAAAGTTTCGTTTACGATAAACTCATCGAAGGCCTCTTTGTTTTTAGAAAAGTTTCTTCCGGCCAGTAATTCCAGATTGAAAAATTCCAGATAGTCGGTATCGGCAATTTTCATTTCTGCGTCCAAAGATTCTTCTGGTGCCTGCTCGGGCAATCGATAATTGGTTCCAAATTGAATACCGTTTACCGCCATGGGTGGTCCAGAACCAACCGAAATTTTTGAGATTCCCGTTTCCGCAAGTAATTTTTGCTTGTAAACCTGGGTCTTTTCGCTGTTGGGCGATTTGGTAATCACTACTGTATCCTTTTGAAAACCAAGTTCACCATTCTTAAAACGGTCCAGCTGAAACGCTAAAATAATGGCAGCAATCACAAACATTTGAACAATCACGAATTGGAACGTCACCAAGGATTTTCTTAAGTGTATGCCCTTGCCTTGTTTTCCGGTATTGAACTTGTTTTTTAATGCCCTGATGGGTTGGTATGCAGCTAGGACCACTGCGGGATATATCGCCGCTAGAAGTACGGCAATTACAGTAGCAAGAAGAACGTATATAAAGTGGATGGGTCTTAACGTTAATTGTAGGTCAATGATTGCCAAATGGGTATTGAGCATGGTTATCGCTGTCTGAATTACCAGTATGGAGAGTGCTGCGGCAAGCCCTATGACAAAAGCATTTTCCAAAACAAATTGAAACACCAAACTCTTTCTACTACCACCCATTACTTTTCGGATACCAACCTCTTTTGATCGTGCGTAGGATTGGGCGGTAACCAGGTTTATAAAATTGATCAATGCGATTAAGAAGATAAAGACGGCGACCACCGTCGCCATGGTCAAGACATTTTTGGGCATGACATAACCCCCTGGGCTTGATCCATAACGCGTCTCGTTATGGATTTCTTCCAGCGGCTGTAGAAAGTAGGAGATACGCTTGTTATCCTGTTCGTTGAGATATTTCTTTTTCCAGCCCGCTATTTTGGATTCAAATCCGGTTTTTTGAGAGGAATCATTCAACACCACGTAGGTAGTGCCTTGGTAGTTTCCGGACCAGTTCGATGAAAAATAAGCATTGTTGATTTTAAAGAACTCATACGGAATGAGCATATTATATTGGTGATCACTATTTCCTTTTGGGTTTTTAACTACCCCGGTTACGGTTAAAGGATCTTTACTTTGGAGCAAGATGGTCTTTCCTAAAGCATCTTGATAATTGGCATCGGAGAGCCCAAAATAGCGTTTTGCAAGCTTTTCCGTAAGTACAACGGATGCAGTCTCCTTTAAAGCGGTACGCTCATCACCAGCAAGCCATTCTACATCAAAAGTTTTGGCGTAATGGGTATCTGCAAACAACACCTGGGGTTCTTCAAACAGGTTTTCATTTGTAAAGCTGTCCGTAATCTTGAATACCCGGTTTACTGGACCTGCAATTTGGGTGACCGTGCTAATGTCTGGAAAGTCATTTCGCAATGCTTCGGCCAAAGGATATGCGGTGGTGTTCCAATATAATGTTTCATTGGGTAATTGATTATGCTGCACCACCCTAAACGTCCGAGCTGCTTTTTTATGGAAAGCATCAAAACTGGATTCGTAATGCACAAAGATGAAAATGGTAAGCGCAACGCTGATACCAAGGGTCAAACCAAAAATATTGATAAATGAACTTAGTTTGTTCTTCATCAAATTGCGCCATGCTATTTTTAGGTAATTTTCAAACATCTTTTTAGCTTTTATTCATTTCTTAAAGCATCGACTGGGTTTCGATGCGCTGCACGTATAGATTGACTGCCAACCGTAAGCAAAGCGATAAGCAGTGCTGTTATACCCGCGCCTATAAAGTATCCGCCATGCAAGGAAATGCGAAACGCAAATTGTGCCAACCATTCGTCTGCAAGGATATAAGATACGGGCAAGGCAATCAGGATGGCGATAAGCACCAATTTTATAAACTCCGTAGAAAGCATTACGGTTACTTGTTGGATACTTTGTCCTAGCACTTTTCTAATACTTATCTCTTTTTTTCTTCGTTCGGCAGAGAAGGCTGCCAATCCAAAAAGACCAAGGCACGAAATCAATATCGCCATTCCGGCAAAGTATTTTGAAAGATGGGACACCCGCTGTTCCGCTTCATAGATTTCCTGGTATTTGGTATCCAAAAACCGAAAATTGAAGGCTAGGTTTGGGTTGAATTTGTTATACAGTTTGGTAAGACCTGCAATAGCTGCCTGTTCTTCCCCTGCCTTGATTTTTACGACCAAGTTATTTACCCACTCCGTTCTACAGAGCAATGCCATGGGGGTAATTTCATTGTATAACGATTGGATATTAAAGTCTTTTACGACCCCAATAACCTCTCTGTTAGGACCCCGCATGTCTATTATGGTGCCAATGGGGTTTTTGAGCCCCATGGCCTTTACAGCGGTTTCGTTCAATATGATTTTTGAATTATTGTCCGGTTTTTCATTACTATAAGAACGTCCTTGCAGCATTGTGACGCCCCTGGTCTCTATACAATCCGGACCTACATGTGCGTGCCTAAAGGTTAATTGTTTATCCTCTTCCCGTTGGCCTGGCCAGGAATGACCACGGGAAGAATTGCTAAAATTGGTCATATCTCCCTGCATGAAGGACGCGTTTGCAACTCCTGGCAATT
>CALEYA010000014.1 GCA_937926215.1 uncultured Croceitalea sp.
ATAGTAAGAACGGTAAATTGATCAGTAGCACTGTACTGACGGCCTACAGCAAGTAAGGACTGGGACATCTTGCAAGAAACAACTAAGAACCCTCAACCAGTATTCGTCAAAAAAGTAAACTTCCTCAAGACAAGCCCATCTTCCGGATAGGCCTCAGGATATCACACCCTTTGGCGGTGCTAACAAAAAACACCCATCTAGACCGGTGTTTTTTGTTTTTTTATCTCCGCTTCAAAGAGCGTTTCAAAATGATGGAGTAACTTTTGCTTTACTTCGGCAACATCAACTTTCGCTTTGCCCAACTCTATGTTCAGGGACGTTACGGCCTTATCTTTTATTCCGCAGGGTATCATCATATCAAAATAACCCAAATCCGTATTGACGTTTAAGGCAAAACCATGCATGGTTACCCATCTACTGGCACGCACTCCCATTGCACATATTTTGCGGGCAAAGGGTGTGTCCACATCCAACCAAACTCCCGTTTCCCCTTTGGAACGTTCTGCTTTTAAACCGTACTCGGCCAAGGTCAAAATGACCATTTCCTCTAAAAATCTAAGGTACTTGTGGATATCCGTAAAGAAGTTGTCCAAATCCAAAATGGGATATCCAACGATTTGTCCCGGACCGTGATACGTAATATCTCCGCCCCTATTAATTTTATAAAAGGTTGCCCCTTTGGCCTTAAGTTCAGTCTCATTGGCCAATAAGTTGTTCATGTCACCGCTTTTCCCTAAGGTATACACATGGGGATGCTCTACAAAAAGAAAATGGTTGGGGGTTTCCAAACCTGCGTCTTCTCTCCTGTTCTTTATCTTAATATCCAGAATATGCTTAAAGAGATGCTCCTGATAGTCCCAGGTTTCTTTATAGTCCTTAAAACCTACATCTTCCAAATAAACCGTCTTGTTCATAAGACAAAGTTACAAACTCGCTAGTTGTCCTCGAGTTCTACTTCCAACATAATGGCTTCCGGGGTTTTCATCATATCAAGAAAACCAACTTCATAAGTCATTGTTTTTCCATCCAATGAGAAGGTAGCCCCATCTACGTTTACTTTCTTTACCTTACGTGGAAAGTGGTACTTAAAAGTATAGGTAGAACCGGACAAGAACATCTCTGCACTGGCAAGACTATCCACACTTTTCTGAAACTTCTCTTGGTCCAAGATGGCAATACTTCGTGTAAAGGTGTTCCCTTTAAATACATACTTTACTTCCGTAGCGGCATCTTGCACAGGTACTGGTGGTGATTGCCCGCCAGCCTCTGGCTTTGGGCCTAAAGAGGTTGCATATTGAAAGGCATTAAAGGCGTCATTGGCTTCTTCTATTTTCTTAAACTCGCTCTGGAGCTCAAACTTCATCACTTGCTCTTCGGGTTTTACAACCATATGCATGCTAAAAGGCTCCAACCTTTTAAGCTTTGCTTGTTCTTCTGGGGACAATAAGGCGATGCTATCCTTTTTCTCCCGTAGCAAATCCCTAAAAACCAAGGTGGAATCAATGGATTTCTCCTGTTTTAAACTATCGGAAATACCACCCATGGACATCAGTTCATTGGCATCAAAATTAATGGACATCTTGCCGGAGCCATCTTCATTAAAATAGATTTCTTCCGTAAAATTACAAGCCGTTATCGCAACAAGTGTTACGAAGAAAGTAAACAAACGTAGTTTTTTCATTGCATGCTTAGTTGGGATTGTTCAAAATGACCAAGGCGGCGATAACGCCGGGAACCCAGCCACAAAAAGTTAAAAGTAGAACAATTAAAAAAGAACCGCAACCTTTACCAATGACCGATAATGGCGGAAAGATTATGGCTAATAAAACCCTTAGGAAACTCATAGTAGATTGATTTTTTGATTGATACCGCTCTCGCGGGCCGATGTACCTTATATGTCGACAAGCTTACTGTTTTGTTACATAAATTCCAGTATTTTTAAGCAATGAAACCTACTGCACTTCTCTTATTCCTAGCATGTTGCCAGTTCAGTTTTTCGCAATATACCTTTACAGGTGTGCTTCCCTTAGAACATGCCCATCAAATGGTCTCCCTTTCCTTGGTGGAAGACTATAGACAAACGGAACGTGTATATGCCAATCAAATCATTCAAAAAACCAAAGCGGACGCTTTAGGCAATTTTATTTTTAACGGGGATCACCTATCCAATCAAAATAGGATCTATCGCATCCATTTTGATACATGCTCCAATTTAGATACTGATAAGACCCATTTTTTAGGGGCTTGCAATACGGGTCAACAAGTGCTTTTTATTGCCAATAATAACGACCATGTCATTTTTCCAATACTCACTAACGACCAAGCACTTTGTGCTATTACGGCAACCAATGAAGTATCTCCCATTCTACTGGAAATAGACGGTCTCAAAGAAGAAATGATATTGGATTTTATGGATTCGCCCAGTGCTATGGACCGCCAGCTAAAGTTTAAAAAATGGTTTTCAACGCTGCATGAATATGCCCTACGAACCAAAGAACCCTTAACGGAGCTCTACATCCATGGTTTTCTTACGGACAGAACAAATGAAACCTATGCCTATTACTTAAAGGATGTGGAGACAAATTCTTATTATGGGCAACTCGCATCAAGATTGGAACACACCTACCCAGACGCATCTTTTACTAGACAATATCAAAACGAATTGAAGGCCGATAGGGTTTACGGAACGGCAAACGACAGAAATCCAAAAACAAGGTTTTGGCCTTATCTCTTTTGGGGAGGGATTCTCTTTCTTCTAATACAAGTGGCTTATTTTAAGTTCAAGAGAAAGAGATATCGCAAAAAAAGAAATCCGTTTGACAGTCTTACCGCCCAAGAACGCACTATTATGGCCAAGATTTCCGAAGGAAAAACGAACAAAGAGATTGCGGCAGAGCTATTTATAAGCCTAAGTACGGTAAAAACCCATATCAATAACTTGTATAGAAAGCTGGAGGTTTCTTCAAGGGATGACATCAAGGCATTATTTTAATTTTGACAATTCCACCCCGGGTCTAGCACTAATATCCACCGCTTAAAACTTCATTTCAGCGCTTCGAACCTTGATTTTTGGATGAAAATCCAATAGTCATGAAACAAATTTTGCCATTACTCTTTTTGCTTGGCGCATTGACCATAAATGCCCAAAACCAGGAAATTAGAACCGAAGATAACCCACCATTCTTGTTGGGTCCGATAACTGTAGATAGGTTAATTAAAGAACCTTATGACTCATGGTACGCTGCCGGATACGAAACCTATCAGGTCGACAAATCCCTGGTCGAACTTTTCCAGAAAAAATTGGAAAAATACACCTTGAAGCTATTTTTAGGTACTTGGTGTGGCGATAGCAAACGGGAAGTGCCACGGATAATCAAAATCTTGGAAGCCGCGAAATTTCCATTGGAAAACCTAACGCTAATAGCTTTGGATAGACGACCCGGCACTTACAAGAAAAGTCCATCCGGGGAAGAAAAGGCTTGGAACATCCAAAAGGTTCCCACCTTGATCTTCTTGAAAGACGGTAAAGAAATCAATAGAATTGTAGAAAGTCCTTTGGATAGTTTGGAAGAAGATATGCTTGCCATTCTACATGGGAAATCCTATGTTCCCAACTATTCCATGAAGTGAAAGGACAACATGCAGAAAATTAACACGCAAAAGCTTAATTTTGCGCTTTAATTTTTGGACATGCAATTATCGGAACAAGAAATCGTACGTAGGGAAAAATTGACCAAGCTTAGGGAAATGGGTATTGACCCGTATCCTGCAGCCTTATACCCGGTTGATGCCACTTCAAAGAGCATCAAGAACGATTTTGCCGAAGGCAAACAGGTGGTCATCTCCGGGCGCTTAATGTCCCGTAGGATACAAGGAAAAGCTTCCTTTGCGGAATTGCAGGACAGTGAGGGTCGTATACAGGTATATTTTAATCGCGATGAAATCTGTACGGGCGATGATAAAAGCTTGTACAACGATGTGTACAAAAAGCTCTTGGACATTGGCGATATCATCGGTATTGAAGGGGAACTTTTTACCACGCAAGTTGGGGAAAAGACCGTGATGGTCAAGCATTTTTCCTTATTGAGCAAAGCCCTTCGACCGTTACCATTGCCCAAGGTGGATGCTGAGGGAAATACCTACGACGAATTTAACGACCCAGAATTACGGTACCGCCAACGGTATGTGGATTTGGTGGTCAATCCAAAAGTAAAAGAGACCTTTATAAAGCGAACAAAAATTACGAATAGCATTCGCGAATTTTATAATGAGCGTGGCTATTTGGAGGTGGAGACACCTATTTTGCAACCCATTCCCGGGGGTGCCGCGGCACGTCCATTTTTAACGCACCACAATGCACTGAACATTCCGCTGTACCTGCGTATAGCGAACGAACTCTACTTAAAACGATTGATCGTGGGTGGTTTTGATGGGGTTTACGAGTTTTCCAAAGATTTTAGGAACGAGGGTATGGACCGCACCCATAATCCAGAATTTACGGTCATGGAACTCTATGTGGCCTATAAGGATTACCTCTGGATGATGGATACCACGGAGCAGTTGCTGGAAAAGATTGCTATAGATGCCAACGGAAGCAGCAAACTCACCGTTGGTGATAACGAAATTGAATTTAAGGCCCCTTATGCCCGAGTGCCTATTTTGGAGGCCATTAAAATCCACACGGGGCAGGACGTTGCCGGAATGGATGAACATGAACTCCGTGAAGTGGCCAAAGGATTGGGTATTGAGGTAGACGATACTATGGGCACTGGAAAGCTTATTGATGAAATCTTTGGCGAAAAGTGCGAACACCACTACATACAACCCACCTTTATTACGGACTACCCCAAAGAAATGAGTCCCTTGACCAAGGAACACCGGGATAATCCCGCACTAACGGAACGTTTTGAACTGATGGTCAATGGTAAGGAACTGGCCAACTGTTATTCCGAGCTGAACGACCCCATAGACCAGCGGGAACGTTTTGAGGAACAATTGAAACTTTCCGAAAAAGGGGATGACGAAGCCATGTTCATTGACCAAGACTTTTTACGGGCGTTGGAATACGGAATGCCCCCAACCTCTGGTATTGGCATTGGAATTGACCGTTTGGTGATGCTCATGACCAACAACTCCTCCATTCAAGAAGTGTTGTTCTTCCCACAAATGCGTCCGGAGAAAAAACAGGTGGAACTGACCGATGAAGAAAAAATCATTATGGAAATCCTAAAAACCGTTGAAGAAATGCCCTTGGCAGCACTTAAGGAGAAATCGGCGCTTAGTGGAAAAAAATGGGACAAGAGCACCAAAAACCTATCAAAACTGGGCGTTTTTGCGGTTGAAAAACGCGAAGACGGTTTATTTGCAAAAGCGATAAGTTAAAAAACTTCCCAAAATTACCATCCATTCTCTTTTAATGCCATAAATGACGATAACGTCCTTCCTAATTTTGCCTTTTAATTCTAAAACAGCAAAATGAAAAGAGCATTAATTATAGGAGGTAGCAGTGGCATAGGTAAAGCAACGGCACAAAATCTTTTAAAGGAGGGTGTAGAAGTACACGTTGTAGGAACAAATGATTCCAAATTACAAGCTTTTAAAGATGAAGCTAAGGGAAATCTGCAAACGCATAAGGTAGATATCACCAACAAAGCCCAAACAGAGGCTTTGCAAAACGAGATCAACGGATGGGACAATCTCGATTATTTGGTAAACGCTTCAGGAATTTTTGGTCCCAAACCATTTTTGGATCACACCACGGCAGATTACGATTCGTATCTCGATTTAAACCGGGGCTTCTTTTTTATCACGCAAACTGCTGCCAAAAAAATGGCGGCAACCCAAGGTGGTGCTATTGTCAATGTAGGTTCCATGTGGGCCAAGCAATCCGTAAAAGCGACACCTTCTTCCGCATACTCCATGCAAAAAGCGGGACTACATAGTTTGACCCAGCATTTGGCCATGGAATTGGCGGACCATAAGATTCGCGTAAACGCCGTTTCCCCTGCCGTAGTGGAAACCCCTGTATACGAAAGTGTTTTTGGGGGAAAACAGGAAGCTAAGGACGCCCTGCAGGACTTTCATGCGTTCCATCCCATTGGCAGAAATGGAAAAGCCCAAGATGTGGCCAATACCATCTCCTTTTTACTTTCTGACCAAGCTTCTTGGGTGACCGGGGCAATTTGGGATACCGATGGTGGCGTTATGTCCGGAAGAAACTAAAAACAATCCTGGGATGGGCCGTATGGTCAATCCCACTTATCCTTAAAAATAGCTTATGTATGATATGAAGAACCTAAAGCAGTTAGGTGCTTTAGGAAAAAACGCGGAAAGTGCCATGAAAGCTTTTCAGGCATTGGATCAAGCCGCTTTGGCAGATGGGGCTATCCCCAAAAAGTACAAGGAATTGATAGCCATTGCGGTCGCATTGACCACGCAGTGCCCCTATTGTTTGGAAATCCATAAAAAACAGGCCATTGATGCCGGGGCCACCCAAGAAGAGCTTGCAGAGGTTACCTTTGTAGCTTCTGCCTTGCGGGCGGGTGCCGCCGTAGTGCATGGCACGCATTTGATAGCGTAAACTACCTCGGGGCAAACCCACGAGGCATTTGCAAGAAACAACATTTTAATTTCAGGCAGGCCTTGGTGCATTATACCCTTTGGCGGTGCCAATACACTATGGAAAACAGTAAACGGAGCGCAAAATATATCATTATAGGCGCAGGCCTGTCCGGACTCACCACGGCCCAAGCTTTGCTGGACAAGGGTGAAACAGATTTGATAATCCTCGAAGGTAGAGATCGCCTAGGGGGAAGAATCCATACCGACAATGCCATCGATTTGGGAGCGACCTGGTTCCAGGATCACCATTCCAATCTGAACCGTTTACTGGATACCCATAAGCTATCAAAATTTGAGCAATTTAATCAGGGGCAGAGTGTTTTGGTATACAATACCATGGCGCCTGCCCATTATTTTGAGAGCCCACAAGGGGCTCCATCCGCTTATCGTATTGCCGGAGGTTCCATAGCCCTCATCAATGAACTTGCCGCTACCCTTAAAAATAAGATCAAGATCAAGACCAAGACCAAGCTCTTGCAACTAAAGGAAACTGCGGGCGGAATAACACTGCACACTTCAGATGGTATATATGATGCAGAAAGCGTAGTTGTAACCATACCCCCAAAATTGGCGACTACCTTGGATTATGAA
>CALEYA010000015.1 GCA_937926215.1 uncultured Croceitalea sp.
CTATTTCGTCTTGATAAATTGATAATAGATAGTATATTTGCAGCCGCTAAAGTGATATTTTTCATTTTTGCAGGAGACCTGATAGCTCAGTTGGTAGAGCATCTCCCTTTTAAGGAGAGGGTCCTGGGTTCGAGCCCCAGTCAGGTCACTTTTAAGGGTCCATTAGTATTCAAAAGTCTGTAAATCTAAATTTTACAGACTTTTTTGTTTCTGCCCATTACCCTAACTGTACTTAAAATCATAGCATTAAAAGGTAATTTAAGGTTTCTTCATTCTCCAAATTGTCCCCTGTAGTTTTCAATTAGTAGGCAATTCTGGGCCAGACAAAACAATAGAGCGGATCCAATGTCCATTACGCCATGCCTTTTCATAGGGAATGTGCTTTTATTTCCACCTCAAGGGCTTTTCTAATAACATTCTTATGCATAAGGGCAAAACCCCTACACGTCAGAAAAAGATCCTTGCCAAAACATGAACCGACCCGTTCAAGCACTGTCTCTAAGAATTCTGTCTTTATAAAAGCAATACTTAAACCTATTTCAAAAAGAATTCAGTTTACATCATCTTAACTAGCACGGGCAATGGGCTCCATGCTTACGAAGGTTTCTATATTCCGTTGTACACCTCTTCTCAAAGACTGATTTTTTACGGTTTTTTCAACGGCTTGCTCAAAACGGGAAATTTGCAAAGGCTTTGTCAAATATGCTTTTACCGGTTGGTATTGGAATGCGCTTAGTACAAACTCTTGGCGGGTGGAATACAAGATCACCTGACAATTACAATTTAACCTTTCCAACACTTCAAAACCGTTCAGTCCTGGCATTTCAACGTCCAAAATCAATAAGTCCGGTGCAAGAATATTCACTGCGTTCAAACCTGCTATGGGGTCTTGATACGCTCCTATTAATTCTAGGTTATGATGCTTGCTTACTAAATTAGCAGTAGCGAGTCTCTGTATGTTGGAATCATCTATTATTATGGTCGTCAATTTCATAGTTAGTCAGTTTATAAGTAAAACAACCAATACAGAACATGTCCTGACCCTTTGGGACAAAAAGCACTATTTTTCGTTGAAAGGTTAAGAAAAGTTGTTTTAGCCTCTTGACTACCTTATTCTTAAAATTAAAATTTATGGCTATAGCCTATTAAGGATACTACTAAACTGAGGGATATGCATTATCAGTACGCGATTGTTAATCAACCAACCAAGACCCAGATAAAAAATCTAGCTTAGCCTGCCTGCCGTTCAGACAAGTTCAATCCGCTATTTTGTCCACGCATTGCATGCTTGAAGAAACAGGGTTTCACTAATAAACAACAAATGGCCTTTTGCGGTTATATGTTCTAAAACGTATAACCGCAAAAGGCCATTAAAAGAATTGGGGGCGAGCTAGCTTAAAAGACTACTGTTTACTTAAAGTCAGTAATGAAGATGGGGATTCTTCCGTGCCGGCAAAAGAAAGCTGAACGCTATCTGCGGCAAGAACGTTTACTCTCCAATCACGGTTCAACAAATCCAGTGTTTGGGACATGCCAAAATCAAGTGTTATCCCAAGAGGGCCGTTTTGCAGCATCCAGGTACCGCTAATTTCCGTACCGTTATTGGCAATCACCGTTCCATCATCTGTAAATTGAAATACATAGTCCACAAAATCATCAGAAATATCGATATCCCCTTCGGTAAAACCTTCTATCTGCCACTCGCCATCTACTAATACCGTTTCCGAGTCCAGGGCATCATTTCCCCTATTCCCATTTCCGTTGCCATTTGTGCAGGCATCTTGAAATCTAAGTATGTTATTTTCACCTTCCCTAAGAATAACTTTGGCTACTCCCGGCGTTTCCATGATTTCGTTTACGTTCCAAGTTAAATTGAAAGCGTTTAGTGCGGGAATATCCAACACCATAGAAATAGCATTTCCATCACCTTGTGCAGACCACGTACCTACAAAGGTCTGTGTATCTGAACTTGCGGTCAAATTACCATCTTGATCAAAGGCAAAAGAAAGATCGTCAAACTCATTTTTAAGATTATCGCCGTTCACTTGAAACTTATTGACCTTCCAATTGTTACAAGATACCAGAACCTCCTCTAATAAATCAACAGTACAATCATCGCAATCGTCATCATTAAAATCGTTATCGTCATCCTCATCGCAGCTGTCTTCCGCATCTGAAATAAGCTGTTCCAAACCTAAAAGATCTTGTGCTTCCAATTCCGTTCCATCCGTTAACACAAGGGTGATGGGAAATTCAATGTTGACAATATCTTCCTCATTAAGGTTTTCGATAAAATCATTTAGGCTAGCATTGTCTTCGAACATGAACGAATCAAAACTTTCCATTGCAGTATTGAATATGGAAATTGTAACAGGATACACAATATCCACGCATTCAATATCGTCATCTTCACTATTCTCCTCTGGACAAGTATTTGCAAAAGCCGTTAATTCTTCTTGGTTAGTTACGGTTTCTTCTGTGTAATCCGCAAAGGTGATGGTAATAGGAAAAACAATTTCCAAACTGTCTTCATCCTCATCATTTTCCTCAAATAGTTCTTCAATGCGATCGATCCCAGCTACGTCCTCAATAAGGAGTTCCATTCCATTGACAATTACGGTTACCGGAAGATTGACGGAGAAACAGCTTGCCCCATCAATGATATTGTCCTCAGAGCCATCGTTCAAAGTAGTTTTGAACAATAGGTTGGCCACATTGGACCCTGGGACTAAAAGTTCTTCTGGCATATCGCCAACAAAAACGGATTCCTCTTCCCTGCACGAAGTTGTGCAAGCAAAAATGACGATCCAAAATAGGCTAATAAAAACTGTGCTTTTTTTCATGATTGTAGGCTTTTGTTTTATGTGCTATACCTATATAACAACTTAACGCCAAAAAGTCCTGAAAAATTTTAAAAAAAGATTTTTCTATTTTTACTTTTACTAAAAACCACTTGATTGAAAAAGAATCTCCACCAAGACATTTGTAATGAGACCCTTTTTGCCACTATTTATAATAAGTATTCCAAAAACCTGCACGATTTTCTTTACTACAGATACGGCGATAATTTAAATCCTGGGGACAAAGCCCAAGATGCTTTTGCGAAATTATGGGAAAATTGCAGTAAGGTGACCGCGGATAAAGCCAAGTCCTTTTTGTTTACTACGGCTAATAATCTTATGCTGAACGAGGTCAAGCACCAAAAAGTTATCCTGAAATATAAAAGTGAGTCCCCAAAGGGTTATACGAATGAAAATCCGGAATTTCTACTTGAAAAAACCGAATACCTAAAAAAGTACCAAGAAGTACTTTCCAAATTGCCGGAAGATCAGCGGGTCGCTTTTCTTTTAAGCAAGGTGGAGGGGAAAAAACATCAGGAAATTGCAGATTTTTTAGGGGTCACCAAAAAGGTTGTGGAATACCGTATTTACTCGGCTTTCGACCAATTAAGAAAAGAATTGGATAATTTTAAGATAAAATAATCAGGAGAAATTAAAACTTGGTTGTTATATAGTCAAAGCGTCATACTTATGGATTCAGATAAATTAATACAAGATTGGTTGGACGGTCAACTTTCCCAAGAGGACCAGAAGGCATTTGAGGCGCTGGAAAATTCGGAATTTTATAAAACTATCATTACGGATGCATCCCATTTTAAAGCATCGAAATTTTCAAAGGTCGACGACTTTGAGACCTTTAAAAACAAGATTATGGATACGGATAGCGGCGTTAGGAAACTAACCTGGCTTAATCCGGTATTACGTATCGCCAGTATTGTGGTGGTAGCTTTTGGACTTTGGTTTTTTATGTTTTCAACCCAAATGACAGAAATACAGACCTTGGCCGCACATAAAACGACCGTTGAATTGCCTGATACTTCCAAGGTAATTCTTAATGCTGCATCTGAAATTGCATATAATGAGGATGATTGGAGTTCGAAAAGGGAAATAATGCTTAAAGGGGAAGCCTTCTTTGATGTTGCCAAAGGTGCCAAGTTTGATGTGGTCACCGATCAAGGTACGGTTAGTGTATTAGGAACGGAATTTACCGTTAAACAACGTGGAACATTCTTTGAGGTTGCTTGTTTTGAGGGAACCGTAAGGGTGGCCACCCAAAACCATACCCAAATATTACGGGTTGGAGATAGGTTACAATCTAGGGACGGGCAACTTGTTATGGACAAAAACACCTTTGAAGAACCCCAATGGACGGGCAAGGACTTAAGTTATTTTAAACGTGTTCCCGTTAGCGAAGTTTTCGCGGAACTGGAAAGACAATACGGCCTAAGCGTTAGTTTTGAAAACGTGGACACCAACCTGCTGTTTACTGGAGGTTTTGGACATAAAAACCTTGAAAATGCCCTTATTTCCGTTGCAGAACCCTTAGGATTGGATTATAAAATACTAAAGCCTAATACGGTACGTTTTACTAAACGTGACTAAGAAAATACGTTTTCTAAGCTGTATTGTACTATCTCTTTACTTTCTTCAGACCAGTGCCCAAACGGCAAAAGCATTGCCGGTAAGCACGATATTAGAAAGTTTGCAAGATCGGCATGGCGTGCAATTCAACTACGTTTCCAATTTGGTGGATGACATCTCATCATCCCCCCCGGAAACAAAAATGGATCTAAGGGAGGCATTGGCTTATCTAAGCTCTAAAACCAACTTGGATTTTGTTTTTCTCTCCGATAGTATTATTTCCGTTCGGGAAAAAGAAATCCGGTTTTGTGGTTATTTAAAAGATAGCGATACCAAGGAACCCCTTGCTTTTGTTACTGTACAAAATGCCAGACGTGGAACCATATCCAATGAAGAGGGCTATTTTGAAATGGATGGGCTTAAACCCAATGAAACCATAAGAATTGCGCACATTGGCTACAAGGCGTTACGGCAGGAACTAAAAAATTTTGACGCCCTAAACTGCAGTGCAATTTACCTTACTCCCTATCAAGAAGAATTGGAAGGGATAACGGTCTACGACTTTTTGGTCCGTGGTATCGATAAACTGGATAACGGTTCTTTTCAATTGGATTTTGATAGGTTTAGCATACTTCCCGGTCTTGTTGAAGATGATGTCTTGCAATCCTTGCAGGCATTACCGGGAATACAGAGCGTGGATGAGACAGTGTCCAATATCAATATCCGGGGAGGAAGCAATGATCAGAACCTAATTACATGGGACGGAATTAAAATGTACCAGTCCGGACACTTCTTTGGCTTAATTTCCATGTACAATCCCTACATCACCAACAAAGTAGAGCTGCGTAAGAACGGCAGTAGTAGCAAAGATACGGACGGCGTTTCTGGAACTATAGCCATGAAAACGGACAAACGTTTGAACACCGGTTTAACAGGCGGCATAGGTCTTAATCTAATTGATGCCAACGGTTTTGTGGATACCGCGCTGGGCAAAAAGGTTTCTGTGCAAGTTGCCGCACGAAAATCCATTAGTAATTACTTGGAAACACCAACATACACCCAATTTTTTGAACGTATGGCCCAAGACACCGAAATTGAACAGAATATTACCGAAGGTGACGATACGGATATTCTATTCAATTTTTACGACCTGGGCGTCAGATTGCTTTACCTTCCTTCCCAAAAGGACAGGCTCCGTGTGAATTTCATTACTACTGCCAATGAGGTTAATTTTAATGAAGTAGAAGAAATTATGGGGATCGAAGAAGTAAGGGACAGTAATCTGGAGCAAACCAGCATCGCCGGGGGTATTAACTACGAACGGAACTGGACAAAAGCCTTTAGCTCTGAACTGGACGTTTATAACAGTGATTATAGCCTGCAGGCGACCAATGCCAACATCCAAAAAGACCAACGTTTTTTTCAAAAGAACGCAGTCTCTGAAACCAGTATAAAATTGAGCGGAGCTTATCGTTTGAACCCAAAACTTACTTTAGTGAACGGCTATCATTTCGTGGAAACCAAGGTCACCAATCTAGATGAAATAGACGACCCTTTTTTTACACGACTAACGGGTGAGGTCCTCCGTACACATGCCGTTTTTTCGGAGATACGATACCGTTCAAAAAATTCCCACACCCAGTTTAATTTGGGTGGACGGTATAACTATCTGGCCAAATTTAAAAGGCAGCTTTTAGAGCCACGTGTAAGTTTCAACCAAGACTTGGGGAAATTCTTCAACTTGGAAATCCTTGGGGAGTTGAAACATCAAAACACATCGCAGGTCATCAATTTTCAAAATGACTTTTTAGGGGTTGAAAAAAGAAGATGGCAATTGTCCAACAACGGTTCTATTCCGGTAATTAGGAGCGGACAGGCTTCGGTCGGCCTTAATTTCAACAGAAAAGGTTGGCTGGCCAATGCCGAGCTGTATTATAAAAACATAGACGGCATAACCACACAGAGCCAAGGTTTCCAAGATCGTTTTGAGTTTGTACGTACTTCGGGTTCTTATGAAGCCAAGGGACTTGATCTATTACTAAGAAAACAATTGACGGGCAGCAATATATGGTTGGGCTATTCCTATCTCTCCAGTGATTATCTATTTCCATCCTTATCGGAAGACAGGTTTCCCAACAACTTTGATATTACCCATGCGTTGACCATAGGGGCAAATTATACTTTTGGAAAGTTGCTTTTGGCGTCCGGATTGAACTGGCGAACGGGAAGGCCTATTACGATACCTATTGAAAGTGGTGAAATGGAAGACGGGGAAATCAATTTTGGTCCTCCCAATTTGAATCGTATTGATGACTATCTAAGAGTAGATCTTTCTGCACGTTATGAGTTTGCATGGGGCAAAAATACCATGGCTCAAGTAGGATTTTCCATCTGGAACTTGCTTGGTCGTGACAATACCATTAATGCGTTTTATCGTTTGGGTATGGACCAAACCCCAGAAAGGGTCGAACAAAGCTCATTGGGGATTACACCTAACGCCTCTGTTAAACTGGTGTTCCATTAGAAGTGAAAGAAACCGATTACCAGAAGAAAAAACTGAACCACGCAGAAAGCAATAATAGCCTTGATGAATCTCTCGTTTTCTGCAAACATTCTAGCGAGTTGTTCATCATTTTCCAATTGGACGGTCCTAGTAAGTTCTGACTTTTTCATATCATTTTTTTTGGGAGTTATATCTATAAAACAACCCATCGGCAAAAAATCCCGAAAAATTTTAGAAAAACATAAAAAGAATGTTAAAAAATAGATTTTTTGGCATTTTAATAGGCACTATTCGAACAGATACAAAACTAAAATCTTCACAAAACTATCCAACAAGGAACTTGGGCTTCCATAACATCTTAACCCACTTCATGCATATTCTTTTCCTTAATTTCATTATTTTTGCTGCCGCCAAAAGCCCACGTGGTGGAATTGGTAGACACGCTACCTTGAGGGGGTAGTGTTCGTAAGGACGTGCTGGTTCGACTCCAGTCGTGGGCACCGGGCCCTTCGTGAAAACGAAGGGCTTTTTTGTTTATTTCCATGCCCTTAGCGCAAAAAATTGCCAAATTTTAACTGTTGCTTAAGTCTATGGTATCATTTTAATTGTAAATTTGTTTAACGATTTCTGTGAAAAAATGAACAACGTAAAGAAATTATTCAGTATCCGTGATATGGAAAACCTATCCGGTATCAAGGCCCACACGATTAGAATTTGGGAAAAACGGTATAGTCTCTTCACGCCAGAAAGAACGGAAACCAATATTAGAACCTACAGTTTAAAGAGTTTACAGAAGCTTTTGAACATAACGTTGCTTTATCACAACGGCTACAAAATATCAAAAATCGCCAAACTTCCGGAGAGTGAAATCCCGGTGATAGTGCGTGAGATCGTCGCAAAGAACAGCGAAAAAAGCCATGCTATAAACGCTTTTAAACTTTCCATGATCAATTTTGATCAAACATTATTTTTCAACACCTACAATAGCCTTTTGGCAGAACGCTCCTTTAGGGACATCTTTACTGAAGTGTTCATCCCATTGTTAAACGAACTTGGCCTACTGTGGCAAACCGATACCATTAGCCCGTCCCACGAACATTTCGTTACCAATCTTATTAAGCAAAAGATTTACATTAATACGGAAAAATTGCAGATTATTGAACCTACCAGAAAGGATAAGGTTTTTGCACTTTTCTTGCCAGAGAACGAAATTCATGAACTGGGATTGTTGTTTTTGAACTATGAGATTATCCTAAAAGGGTACAAGACTATTTATTTAGGACAAACCATGCCTATAGAAAATCTTGTGGATTTGTTGAAATACTACGATAACCTTCACTTTGTATCCTATTTTACCGTTTCGCCTTCCAAGGATGAAATGTCCAAATACATCAGGGAATTTACCAACAAACTAAATCAGTCCAACAATTCAAAACTTTGGATTCTTGGGCATCAAGTCCAACATATCAATCAAGAAACGTTGCCAACTACCATTAAAACCTTCAATTCCATTGAAAGGGTCGTGAATACCTTGGCTTAAGTACCCCCAAATACCATATGAAAAAAGTTGCCATTATTGGGTCCGGATTTTCCTCCTTATCAGCAGCTTGTTATTTAGCTAAATCTGGTTTTAAGGTATCCCTTTTTGAAAAAAACGATACTGTAGGAGGCAGGGCAAGACAGCTAAAAAAACAAGGCTTTACTTTTGATATTGGCCCTAGTTGGTATTGGATGCCCGACATTTTTGAAAAATTCTTTGGGGATTTTGGCAAAAAAACTTCCGACTATTACCAATTGGACAAACTAAGCCCCGCTTATAAAATATTCTTTGCGGATGATGTGATAACAATTGGTGATTGCATGGATAAAATCTGCGAAGAATTTGAACGTATTGAGACCGGTAGCGCCAAACACTTGCGAGACTTTATTGGTAAAGCCCAAGAGAACTATGATATTGCCATTAACAAAATAGTATTGCGTCCCGGTCTTTCCCCGTTTGAATTGGTTACCAAGGACACTATTCTAAGGGTAGATCAATTTTTTAAGACAATCAGTCAAGAGGTTCGCAAGAAATTTACGAATCCCAAATTGGTATCCACCTTGGAGTTTCCGGTGCTTTTTTTGGGCGCCAAACCCAGCAAGACTCCCTCTTTTTATAGTTTTATGAATTTTGCCGATTTTGGTTTGGGCACCTGGCATCCAGAAGGCGGTATGTACGAGATTATTAAAGCCATGCGTACCTTGGCCGAAGGACTTGGCGTGGATATCCACACCAATGCGCCGGTCGATAAAATTGAAGTGGAACAAGGAAGCACCAAAGGCGTTAGCATAGCCGGTAAACTCTTTGAAGCCGATGTGGTGTTGAGCGGGGCTGACTATCACCACTCTGAAACCCTTTTGAACATGGAATACCGCCAGTATTCCGAAGCCTATTGGGATAAAAAGACCTATGCCCCATCCTCCCTATTATTCTATGTAGGTTTCGATAAGAAATTGCAGAATATCGAGCATCACAACCTATTTTTTGATACCGATTTTGAAAAACATGCCGAAGAGATTTATGACGAACCTACTTGGCCGTCAGACCCCTTGTTTTATGCAAATTTTCCCTCGGTGACGGATAAAAGCATGGCTCCCAACGGTTGTGAAACGGGTTTCTTCCTCATTCCCATTGCTCCAGATCTAGAAGATACGGAAGCATTACGAAAGCAATATTTCGATATTATTATCAACCGTTTTGAACTTAGAACGGGACAAGAGGTAAAAAATAGTATTATATTTAAGGAGAGCTTCTGTGTAAACGATTTTATTGAAGCCTACAACTCATATAAAGGCAATGCCTATGGCATGGCCAACACATTGACCCAAACCGCATTCTTGCGACCTGGACTAAAGAGTAAAAAGGTGAACAACCTCTATTTTACCGGACAACTTACCGTGCCGGGACCCGGGGTTCCACCTTCATTGATTTCCGGCAAACTTGTTGCCGATTTAATCACTAAAAAACACAAGGAAAGATGAAAACGCTTTTTGATACCGTATCCTACGGCTGTAGCAAATTGGTAACCGAATCCTACAGTACGTCCTTTGCATTGGCCACTAAAATGTTGGGAACCTCCATTAGGTGTGACATCTACAACATCTACGGTTTTGTGCGTTTTGCGGATGAAATCGTGGACACCTTCCACGACTATAACAAAGAAGAGCTTTTCAATAATTTTGAAAGCGATTTGCACCATGCCCTAGAGCATAAGATTAGCCTTAACCCCATCCTTAACGCCTTTCAGTATACCTATCACAAATACGACATCCCATATGATCATGTTGCTGCTTTTATGAAAAGTATGCGTATGGATCTCGTTAAAAAACAATACAAGACTACGGCCGAGTATAAAGAATATATTTATGGTTCTGCCGATGTGGTGGGACTAATGTGCCTTTGTGTTTTTGTGAATGGCGATAAGCAACAGTACGAAACCTTAAAAGAATCTGCAATGGCATTGGGTTCCGCTTTTCAAAAAGTGAATTTTTTAAGGGACTTAAAAGCGGATTTTGAACAGTTGGAGCGTTCCTATTTTCCCAACACCAATCTTTTGGAGTTGGACGAAGCCTCCAAAAAACGCATTATAGATGAAATCAAGGCAGATTTTGCCCTAGGGTATTCCGGTATCGAAAAGCTGCCGCAAGAAGCTAAATTTGGTGTTTACACGGCATACAAGTACTACTTTAAACTCCTGCAAAAACTGCAAAAAACGCCACCAATGGAAATAAAGAATACAAGGATACGAGTGCCTAATTATCAAAAATTCGGACTTTTGGCAAAGTCATATGTAAATTACAAACTGCAACTGGTTTAAGCTAATGGACATTTTTATTGGGATTCTTATTTTTATCGGCACGTTTTGCGCCATGGAATTTATGGCTTGGTTTACACACAAATATGTAATGCACGGTTTTCTCTGGAGCTTGCACAAGGACCATCATAAAAAAGACCATGACTCTTGGTTTGAGCGTAACGACACTTTTTTTATTTTCTATGCCGTTGTGAGCATGTCTTTGATTATGCTGGGCAATAGCACGGATTTTTGGTACGGTTGGCCATTGGGCTTAGGCATTCTGGCCTACGGAATTGCGTATTTTTTTGTCCATGACATCTTCATCCACCAACGCTTTAAACTTCTGCGAAATGCCAATAATTGGTATGCCAAAGGCGTTCGACGGGCCCACAAGATGCACCATAAACATTTAGGCAAGGAGGAAGGTGAATGCTTTGGAATGCTGTTTGTCCCGTTTAAGTATTTTAAAAAATAATGCCACAAAAGGCTGTTGTTATTGGTGCGGGGGTTGCCGGATTGGCCACCGCCATACGGTTGTCCGCCAATGGGTATAAAGCGACCGTTTTTGAGGCCAATTCCCATGCCGGCGGAAAATTACATGCCAAAACAATAGACGGGTATCGTTTTGACTTAGGGCCTTCCCTTTTTACCATGCCCTGGTTGGTTACGGAACTTTTTGAATTGCATGGTAAAAACCCAGAAGCCTATTTTAAATACTCCAGAAAACAAACTATCTGCAATTATTTTTGGGAAGATGGCACCACCTTTTCGATGCCCGCCGATGGGCAGGAATTTATTGAAAGTGCGGCAAGCCGTTTTGGTGAGGATATTAGGGTACTGGAAGACTACCTATCCCAAAATAAGAAAAAGTATGACCGCACACATACGCTCTTTTTAGAAAAGTCGCTTCATAAAATGGGGACTTATATATCTAAAGACACGGTAAAAGCACTCCTTGATATCGGAGGTATGGGCATCAACACTTCCCTAAACAAGCACAATAAAAAAGCGTTCAGGAGTAAAAAATTGGTACAGCTTTTTAATAGGTATGCCACATATAACGGTTCTTCCCCTTATAAAACCCCGGGCATTATGTCCATGATTCCGCATTTAGAAATGGAATTGGGCACCTATTTTCCAGAGGGAGGGATGCATAGCATCACAACCTCATTACAGCAGTTGGCCTTGGAAGTAGGCGTAAGTATTAGGTTTGAACATCCTGTTGATTCCATATTAGTGGAAAAAGGAAAAGCTATTGGCATTCGTTGCAGGGGTGAAAACCATATGGCGGATTTTGTAGCCAGTAATATGGACGTTTACCCTACATATAAAAAGCTCTTGCCCCAAGAATGGCATCCAAAAAAGGTATTGCGCCAAGAACGTTCCAGTTCCGCACTCATTTTCTACTGGGGCATCGCCAAAACTTTTCCCCAACTGGATTTACACAATATCCTTTTTAGCGAGGACTATCCAACTGAATTTGATCATTTGTTCCAAAAAAAGAGCATTTATACGGACCCAACGGTCTATATCAACATCACCAGTAAAGAGAACCCTAAAGATGCTCCAGAAGGGCATGAAAACTGGTTTGTGATGATCAACGCTCCTGGCAATTACGGACAAGATTGGGACCAATTAAAAAAGCAGGCCAGGGCGGCCATACTCCAAAAAATAAGTTCGGTTTTAAAAGTAGACATTGCGCCCCACATTACAACGGAATTCACTTTGGATCCCAGAGGCATTGAGAAAACAACCAGTTCCTACCGAGGTGCGCTATACGGTGCCGCAAGCAATTCCAAATTTTCTGCCTTTCTACGCCATCCAAACTTCAGTACTAAAATAAAAAATCTGTATTTCTGCGGAGGCTCGGTACATCCTGGGGGCGGTATTCCCCTATGCTTATTATCGGCTAAAATTGTAAGTGATTTAATTCCCAAAGCAAAGGCATGATGAAAAAGGACAACTGGTCATATACGAGTATCGGTATTTTCGTGATCTGGCTTTTTCATATCTCTGGAATACTAGGCATCTATTTTGGCAACAGCCAGTGGTTTATTGATAAGTCACCATTAAACTTGCTCATTAGCTTATTACTGTTTCTATGGCTGTTTCCCATAAGGCGTTTTAAACATTTTTTATTGTTGTTCCTTTTTTGCGGAATAGGACTCTTTGCGGAATGGCTTGGGGTACAATACGGCCTCCTTTTTGGCACCTACGAATACGGTGAAAACTTGGGGGTAAAATTGGATGGTGTGCCTTACCTAATCGGCTTTTACTGGGCCTTACTTACCTTTATCACGGCAACCATTAGCGCAAAAACCGGATTGCCTGGTTGGACCCAACCCTTTGCAGGGGCCGGTTTAATGGTTTTTCTGGATGTCTTTATGGAAAAAAGTGCCCCTGCCTTTGATTTCTGGGAGTTTGAGGGTACTGTGCCCTTGGATAACTACTTAGCGTGGTTTGGCATTGGTCTTGCGCTTCAATTGCTACTCTATTTTAGTAAGGTTAAGGGGAATTTTAAAATCTCCCTACACTTGTATTTAGCCCAATTGCTCTTCTTTTTATTTTTCTATTTTTTCCCTATTTCTTAGGGCGAAGCTGTATCTAGAAAATCAATACCGTTCCATTTCCCTAACGACTTATAAGGTTGAAACCTTGCGAATAACTCTTCTGAATACCATTGCAGTTCCCTCGTTTTTCCAATAGCACCTGCATGCCCCGAAGTCTGATAAGCAAAACGATTGAGCGACTCCAAGTTTTTCCAAATACTGAAGGTGGCCATATTTTTGATAGGAACCTCCCCCACCCCTTTGGTGAAAAGCAAACCATCATTCCCTTTCAAATGCTGTTGTGATTTTGGGACGTACTTCCAAAACCGGTATAAGAACTTCGTTTTGATGGTTGCCCGTGTTATCACTGCAATCTGGGCCACACCTTCTAAACTGGAACTTTTTTTAAAGGGGTTACCTCCACCCCATGTGCCTCTAGCCAATATGTTTTTTAGGTAAAGTGTATAGTGCTGGGAGGACTTGCTCGTATATCTGTTGAATAAGGCCGCCCTTTTAAAAAAAACAGTAGCATGATTTTCTTCATCCCAAACTTGTAGTAATGCGTAGGTGCTAAAATCCGGTTTGGGATCAAAGCCATCCCTTCCCGTTCCCAATAACTTATAAAATTCTAATCCTTTTACCTTGGTAAGCTTTGCATGAGCAAATTGCATCATAAAAAAGGCCCATATTTTGGATCCAACACCCGTAAACTTAAAGAACGTAAGTGTTGTTATTTGGGACATCTATTCCTTGGCTAACAAATCGTCGATAATGTCAGTGACGGTTGACGTGTTCCAATTTGCAATACCGTCTTGCTCTATGACAATGTATCCGTTTTGGTCGATAAGATAAGAATACGGTGTTTTCTCCGGTACATTAACCGCTGATTTATCACCAATAATTAGATAGGTCACAGGAAAGTCAAATTCCTTTTTCGCCATGAATTCTTCCACTGGCGACCTATTTTCATTGGTAATGATATAAAAGTCCATTCTTCCTTTATAGGCATCGTATAATTTTTGGATACCGGACAGTTCCGCTTCACTGGGTAACCGCCAAGACGCCCAAAAATTAATAAGTACAATATTTCCCTTCGACTTTTCAAAATTAAAAAAGTCCCAATTTTCATCCTTAAGCCGCCAATCGTAGTCCGTAATCTGCTTCCGTTCATCTGCATCGACTACATATGGGGAATAGGAGAAAATCCGGTTTAAAAGCAATTTTCCGTAATGACCAATAGGGGTCACAAAGAAGGAGAGGATAAAAAGAATAAGAACAACATTGAATACTGTTTTTTTCTTTATTGCCATAAGGAGATATGTATTAAAACCAAAAAACTCCTGATATCGCAGGAGCTTTTTGGTTTTTGCTGTGTATTATGCGTTTTCCCTTTTAATTACATTAAGGGCGGAACCTTCATTAAACCAATTTATCTGAGCATCGTTATACGTATGGTTCGCCATAATGGTATCCGTACTGCCATCGGCATGTACGACTTCCAATGTTAACGGCTTATCCGGAGCAAAGTCCGCAATATCAACAAAATTGAAGGTATCATCTTCTTGGATAAGGTCATAATCCGCTTCGTTGGCAAAGGTCAACCCTAACATCCCTTGTTTTTTAAGGTTGGTCTCATGGATCCTTGCAAAGGATTTTACCAATACCGCAGCTACCCCCAAATGACGGGGCTGCATGGCAGCATGTTCCCTAGAGGAACCTTCGCCGTAGTTATGGTCACCTATAACAATAGTTTTTATTCCCTTCTCTTTATATGCCCTTTGCGTATCAGGAACACCACCGTATTCACCGCTAAGCTGGTTCTTAACAAAATTGGTTTTCTTATTGTAGGCGTTTATGGCCCCAATAAGGGTATTGTTGGCAATATTATCCAAATGTCCCCTGTAACGTAACCACGGTCCGGCCATAGAAATATGGTCCGTAGTACATTTACCAAAGGCTTTGATCAACAATTTCACCCCTTGCAATTCCTCGGGTTGTATAGGCACAAAAGGTGCCAACAACTGCAGACGCTCCGAACTTGTAGAGACAACTACCTGCACACCACTACCATCTTCCATTGGCGCTACAAAACCGGCATCTTCAACGGCAAAACCTTCTGGAGGCAATTCATACCCTCTTGGCTCGTCCAATACAACTTCTTCCCCTTCTTCATTGATCAATTTATCCGTCATTGGATTAAAATCCAACCGTCCAGATATGGCAATAGCCGTCACCAATTCCGGTGATCCTACAAAGGCCAAGGTATTTGGGTTTCCATCCGCACGTTTGGCAAAGTTTCTGTTGAAGGAATGCACGATGGTATTCCTCGGTCCATCTAAAGCTTTGTCACCGTAACGGTCCCACATCCCTATACAAGGTCCACAGGCATTGGCAAAAACAGTAGCCCCTACCTTATCGAAGGTATTGATAAAACCATCGCGTTCAATAGTATATCGTACTTGTTCTGAACCCGGTGTTATGGTAAACTCCGACTTCATTTTTAATTTTTTCTGGGAAACCTGTTTCGCCAAGGAAGCCGCCCTAGAAATATCCTCGTACGAGGAATTTGTACAAGAACCTATAAGTCCGACCTCAACATTCAAAGGCCAATCATTTTCTTTGGCCGCTTCACCCATTTTTGATATTGGGGTAGCCAAATCCGGCGTAAAAGGTCCGTTTAAATGTGGCTCCAATGTACTAAGGTCAATCTCTATAACTTGGTCAAAATATTTTTCAGGATCAGTGTAAGCTTCAGGATCCGCCGTAAGATGTTGTTTTGCATCTTTTGCAGCATCTGCAACATCTGCACGATTCGTAGCCCGTAAATAACGATCCATAGAATCGTCGTATCCAAATGTGGATGTAGTAGCCCCTATTTCTGCACCCATGTTACAAATAGTGCCTTTACCTGTGCAGGACATCGATTTTGCGCCTTCACCAAAATATTCTACAATGGCACCCGTACCACCTTTGGCAGTTACGATACCCGCAACTTTAAGGATAACATCTTTTGGAGCGGTCCATCCAGAAAGTTTACCTACTAATTTTACACCTATAAGTTTTGGGAATTTCAATTCCCATGGCATACCCGCCATAACATCTACGGCATCCGCACCACCAACACCAATGGCTATCATACCAAGTCCACCTGCATTAACGGTATGGGAATCCGTTCCTATCATCATCCCACCAGGAAAAGCATAATTTTCCAAAACTACTTGGTGGATGATACCGGCCCCTGGTTTCCAAAAACCAATTCCGTACTTATTGGAAACGGATTCCAGAAAATCAAAAACTTCATTACTGGTTTCGTTCGCACGCTTTAAATCTGCAGTGGCACCTACTTTGGCCTGTATCAAGTGATCACAGTGTACTGTTGTAGGCACGGCAACTTTAGGTTTACCGGCATGCATAAATTGCAATAAGGCCATTTGGGCCGTAGCATCTTGACAAGCGACCCGATCGGGAGCAAAATCAACATAATCCTTACCTCTGGCAAACACCTTGTCCGGATTACCGTCCCAAAGATGGGAATACAATATTTTTTCTGCTAGTGTTAAGGGTCTCCCTACTAGCTTTCGCGCTATGTCCACCTTTTGTCCCATGGTGGCATAGACTTCTTTAATCATGTCAATGTCAAACGCCATTATGCAAATTTGTTTAGGTAATTACAATTTGTTAAAATTACAAAAATGAAATCGGGTATAAAACAGCTTTTGTGCTATTCCATCACTTTTATCAAAAGAAAAAATACAATTGGGTATTTTTATGGAATTAGGCGTAAGAAAGGGCTAGAAATTACTGGGTTATCTAAAAAAGTTCCCTAATAATGTCATCCTCAGAAATTCCTTCTGCCTCCGCTTTGTAGTTTTTAAGGATGCGATGCCTTAATATTCCAAATGCTACTGCCTTTACATCATCAATGTCCGGTGAAAACCTACCGTTGATAGCCGCATTCGCCTTAGCGCCCAAAATTAAGTTTTGCGAAGCCCTTGGACCTGCACCCCAATCAATATAGTTTTTAACGAAATCTGAAGCGGTTTCCAAATTAGGCCTGGTTTTATTGACCAAGCGTACCGTATAATCGATAACATTGTCCGGTACGGGAATCCTTCTGACCAAACTTTGTACATCATTGATGCCGTCCGCACTAAAGAGCGTACTCAAATTTACCGACCTATCTGAAGTGGTCGTTTTAACAATATCTATTTCTTCTTGAATGGAAGGGTACGTTAGGTTTATAGCGAACATAAAACGGTCCAACTGTGCTTCCGGCAAGGGGTACGTACCTTCTTGTTCTATGGGGTTTTGGGTAGCCAATACAAAATAAGGCCGTTCCAATTTATGCTGTTGTCCGGCAATGGTTACGGAACGTTCTTGCATAGCTTCCAATAGTGCCGCCTGTGTCTTTGGTGGTGTTCTGTTGATTTCATCCGCAAGGATAATATTGGCAAAGATGGGGCCTTTAATAAACTTAAAATTCCGGTTTTGGTCCAATACCTCGCTCCCTAAGATATCACTGGGCATCAAATCTGGGGTAAATTGAATGCGTTTAAAATCCAATCCCAAAGTTTGTGCTATGGTGTTTACCATCAAGGTTTTTGCCAGTCCCGGCACGCCTATTAATAAGGAATGTCCCCCGGTATAGATGGAGAGTAAAATTTGCTCCACTACCTTATCTTGGCCTACGATGACCTTGGCAATTTCATTTTTAAGGGATTGGTGTTTTGCTACGAGATTTTCAATCGCTGCTACGTCCGACATATTATTCTTTTACCCAATTGTTTGCAAAATCGCAATCCTTGTTTTCGTTGTCCACTTGCACGTAAACGTCTTCAATTTTTTCTGACATCCACTTTTGTACGGCCTTGAACTGCTTTTCCCTAAGTGCCAACTCTTGTATTTTTATATAGTCTCGTGCAAAATCGGCTTTATGCTCGTCATACCTATTGGAAATTTTCATGATCTTAAACTTAGGCGCACCGCCCCTTGGGTCATCTTCACGTATAGGCCTGGAAATTTCACCGTCCTTTAATTTATTGATTTGATTGTAGAGCGATGGGTCCATTTTGGTCAGCTCAAACTTGGAATCAAAATTTATAGGATTCCTAAGCACCCCACCGTCATTCTTGGTCTCTTTTTCGTCCGAAAAATTGAGGGCTGCATCCGCAAAAGAATATTTACCATCGATAATCTGTTGGCGGATGGAATCCAATTCCGTTGCTGCCTTTTTCATTGCTTCATCGGATATTTCAGGTTGCAACAAGATATGTCTTAAATCAACCTCTTGCCCCCTTATTTTCTCTACCAGAATAATATGATACCCAAAATCAGTTTCAAAAGGGTCAGAGATCTCTCCTTCTTGCAAGCTAAAGGCAACATCCTTGAATTCCTTTACAAACGGGGTTTGCCGTGTCATACTATAAAAACCGCCCTTTGACTTAGATCCAGGGTCTTGGGAATAAAGAATCGCTTTTACGTTAAAACTGGCATCGTTTTCCTCAACATCTTGTTTTATGGCGTTCAACCGGTCTATAACCTTTTGGTTTTCGGCTTCTGAGGGCTTGGGTTGTTTTACGATTTGGGAGATTTCCAATTCCGCACCAAAAACAGGGCGTTCATCTTCCGGTATTCTATAAAAAAACTGACGTACTTCCTCAGGGGTTACCTCAATTTCCGATGTAATCTTTTGTTGCATTTTTTCGGAAAGCATACGCAACTTATTGATTTCAAAAAGCTCCGCTTTAAAGCTTTCCAAGTCGGCCTTTTTATAGTATTTCAACATTTTCTCTACGCTGCCTATTTGTGACGACAGTTGTTGGATTTGCCTGTCACTGGTAGCGTTTACCTGATCGTCAGAAACCAAAAGACTATCCTGTACGGCTTGGTGGGCATACAAACGATCCTCCATTAATTTCCCCAATAATTGGCAGTGGGTGATATCTTCAGTCGAGGCCCCTTGGCTTTTTAAGTCGATCAAGGTCTTTTCAACATCGGATTCCAAAATAACATAATCCCCAATGACCGCAGCAATGCCGTCCAGTTTTTCACGCTTTACCACTACGGAATCCGCAGTTGCGTTATTCTCCGTCACTGTGTCTTGCACATCCGTTGTCTGGTCGTCTTGCGCTGTTATAAGTTGTAGGCCCAGTACAAAAAACAGGCAGGCTATTAGATTATTCTTCGTTTCCATAAATTTCAAATTCATTTTTTTTAATGGCTTCATCTATGATTTCCGTTTCTAACTGACGTTCCTTGGCCAGTCTACGTCTGTTCAATATAATTCTTTTAATATCCGGTGCAATGTAGGCCATTGGTGCCGTATCATTAACGTTCAATACGTCCTTCACCTTACCCAAATATACCCCCAATGAGTCCTTAAGCTCAAAAAATTGTGATTTCTTTAAGTGCTTATCCTGGTTTGCATAGCTCAAAGGCGCAATCTCTGCCATGACACGGGAGGCACTTACCCATATAGAATCGTTAAAATGTATTTTTCTGAATTGAACCGCAATGGAATCTAAATACTCCTTGTCCTCTTGCCCAAAGGATTTGATCCGATCCACAACCTCATCTTTATCCAAAAACTGATTGGGCAAAACTACAAACCGCAGTTGCACCAATTTTTCATTAAGCCTAAAGTTTTCCTTAGCAGCGTCGTAGTATGCCCTAAGTTCGGCGGTATTGACCGCCGTATCTTGGGACTGTTGTACTAAAGCTTCCGTATACGCCCTAGTATATAAATCCGCACGATAATCTTCTACCAACCTATTGAATTTCTTCAATTTTTCTTCGGTAAGGTTGATTTTAGATTTTTCCAGCAGTAATTGCTTGGCAGCCCAATTGTTTACATAATTCACCATAAAAGCCGCACTATCCCTTGGGCTTAGGTCCTTATCCATAAACGGGGAAACATCCTCTGGATATAGATACACCTCACCGACCCGCGCTATGGGCGTACCCGGTTCATCATCCTTAAACAAATTACCACAAGAAGCCACCATAAAGGCTAAAAGGAGCGGAACACTATAATAAAGAGTACTTTTTGCAAATCGCATCCAGCAAAAATAACAATTACGCAGCGGAAGGCAAGCCGATGCCAATTTCATTAACACATTTTTAGTTTGTTCCGCATTATACGAAGATTTAGTTTTTCTTGATTCGGTTCCCAAAACAAAAAACTAGAACTTTACAGAAGTACTATATTTAGACCAACAAACTAAATAGTAACCATGGAAAAAGTTTTGGATAAAAAAATTAAACTGATTTGGGATTTTAGGGGACCTACCGCAGCCAAGACCGCAGAACATTATGAAATACATTTAAAAGAGTATGTACAGCATGAGGAAATGAAATTTGATATTACGGGGCATAGCCACCTCACCGACAACCATAGCATCGCTTTTTTAGTAGTAGCCGAGTTTGAAATGGTCCAAGCACGGGATGATTTAAAACCGCATCGTGGGGAAATTTATCAAGAGTAAACCATAACAATGAAACGTTTTCCGCTGCTTTTTTTATTTGTCTTCCTTGTTATTACCTCCTGTAAAAAAACTACCGATGGTAATTTACTGGAACAGGCGCTATCTTCTCAAGACTACCGCATCAAGCGGGTTGTAGATAGCCTTGCGCCTTATGAAGTCCAAATACGATACACACAAATCGACAGAACTAAGGATAGTGTCATTTTCACCGACTTTGATTTTCAGGTCAATGAGAACAGCTATTTCTATCCTGCAAGTACCGTTAAGTTTGCTGCGGCCGTTGCGGCACTTGAAAAACTGAACCAATTGGATTCCCTGGATAGAAACAGCCGTTTTTTTGTAGAGGGAGATAGTACTAGCACTACCTTTTACAGAACGATCCAAGAGATTTTTGCCATTAGTGATAATGCCGCAAATAATAGGTTGGTAGAATTTTTAGGACAGGATGACCTCAATGCCCGAATGCGGGAAAGGGGCGTTTTGCCCATTAGGATTTCCCACCGTTTATCCACTACAAATGCCGATGATATTACTACAAAGCCTCTGGTGATCTACACCAATGATTCTACAACCGTAACATCCGCCTCCCTAATCAACAAAGATCATCAGCAGTTGGCTTTAGAAGGCATTGAAAAGGGTCGAGGTTTTTATGCTGATGATTCCTTGCACAACCTCCCTTTTGATTTTAGTTTGAAGAATTATTTCCCTATTTCTGCGCAACACGGATTATTAAAACGCATTATTTTTCCAGAAGCATTCCCCATCCAAGCGCGTTTTGACCTCAACAAAGGGCAACGCCAATTCTTATTGGATGCCATGCATACTTTGCCCAAGGACAGCGGTTATGACCAAGCCGAGTATTACGACAGCTATGGTAAATTTTTAATCTATGGGGATAGTACGGACCCCATTCCCGATAACATGGAAATTTACAATAAGGTAGGCTATGCCTATGGTACCTTAACGGATTGCGCCTATATAAAGGACACAAAAAACGCAGTAGAATTCATGGTCACTGCAACTATTTTGGTAAACAAGGATGGCATTTTTAATGATGATAAGTACGAATACGATTCCGTTGGCATACCCTTTTTGGCACAATTGGGACGTGAACTTTACGCTTTAGAACTGCGTCGGAATTAAAAAAAGCATTGCCCTAGGGCAATGCTTTTTAACTAACCAACCAAAAAGACAAACACTTAGAGTGGCATAACCACGTCTTCAATAATATGGATGACACCGTTCGAGGCCATTACATCCGTTTTTGATATTTTACTATGGTTGCCGTTGGCATCCATCAAGTAAATACCACCATCTTTACTTACGGCAGTTAAGATTTCACCGTTTAAGGTAGTAAGTTCCACTTTTCCATTACCACTTTTCAAAGCGGCGGCAACGTCTTTAGCTTCAAGCTTACCCGCTACTACATGATAGGTTAAGATTCCAGATAACTGATCCTTGTTTTCAGGCTGTAACAAGGCTCCCAATGTTGCTTCATCAATTTTATCAAAACCAGAATTCACTGGGGCAAAGACCGTAAATGGTCCTTCACCTTTTAAGGCATCGACCAAATCGGCAGCTTTAAGTGCCGTGACCAAAGTGGAGAAATCATCCACCGATACGGCTACATCCACGATATCCTGTGATTTTTGTGCATGTGCGTTCTGGGTAAAAAATAATAGGGTAAGGGTTGCAAGGATAAAAATTGCTTTTTTCATTTTCGTTATTTTAATTGTTTAAAAGAATGTTTTTCTGCGCGCATTCTATTTCTATTTACACAAGCATTAGGGCTTTGGATGAACCACGTTTGATTTTATTATATCTTTAACATAGCTATGCCCCATAACAACGAAGACATAAGTACCATTCAACGCATCCGGCAAAAGGACAAAAAGGCCCTGCAATTGTTATATGACAAATATGCCCCGGCACTTTATGGGGTTATCATAAGAATGTGCGGCAATAAAGAACAGGCCGAGGATTTGTTACAGGAGACCTTTGTTAAGATCTGGCAGAAAATAGAAGCCTACGACCCTAACAAAGGAAAATTTTATACTTGGGCTTATCGCATTGCCAAAAACCTGACCCTTAATACAATAAGAAAAAAAGAAATCCTCATCCAAAACGAGGATTTAAGTGTATATAAGGAAAAAGAAGATACAGAACCCCAACTGGATGTTGCAGCTTTGAACGGTGCTGTCAGCAAACTGGAACCACACCACCAAGAAGCCATTTCACTGGTATATTTTAAAGGCTATACCCATAGGGAAGCCAATGAACAAATGGGCGTGCCCCTAGGTACTTTTAAATCGTACATACGACAAGCGTTACAATTATTGCGTGAAAGTTATACCAAGGATTTTATACTGATAGGGATACTGATAAACTTGTTTTGAGGATGGATAGGAAGAAACTATTGGAAGAAGGATTTTTAGAAAAATACCTGTTGGATGAATTAACCGACAAGGAACGGCAGTATGTTGCCGAAGCTTTGGCCTCGGACCCAGGGTTACGCAAAAGTTATGATGAACTTGAAGCGGATTTTGAACGAATGGCTTTTGAAAATGCCATTACCCCCTCACCACAGGTAAAAGAACGCCTTTTTAGCAGTTTGGAAAGCACGCAAACCAGGACCATATCTCGTACATGGTTATGGGCAGCAGCAAGTTTAGCGGCCCTATTTCTATTGAGTTCTTTTTGGATGTACAGGCAATGGAAGGTTTCTGAACGTGGTTTTGAACAGTTACAAGAACAAACTACGGTATTACAGGATCGCTTGAATGCCTTGGAGGAAAACTATCTATTAACCAACCAACGCCTAAAAACGATTAACGGTCCCCAGACCATTCCCCTAATTTTACATGGTAATGATTTGGTGCCCAATGCCAGGGCCGTTGCCTACGTAAACCATGATAATAAAATGGTGGTAGTAAACGCACAGGGGCTACCCCAATTACCGGAAGACAAAACCTATCAAATGTGGAGCGATGTAGAAGGGGAAATGATCAATATGGGATTGCTTAAAACCGATGAAGAATTGATTACCCTAACCTATATCGAGCAGGCAGAATCCCTAAACATAACCATCGAACCCGCTGGGGGCAATGACCATCCCACCGTGGAAAAATTGATTGCTTATGTGACTTTATAGGCCAAACTGTTTCTTAATCAACATACTAACTAATACCAAAAGATCATGAAAAAAGTTATCGCAGAATTTATTGGAACCCTTTGGCTTGTCCTGGGTGGTTGTGGAAGCGCCGTTATTGCAGCCGCTTATCCAGAACTGGGCATTGGCTTTGTGGGAGTAGCCCTAGCCTTTGGTTTAACCGTAGTCACCATGGCCTATGCTATTGGCCATATTTCTGGATGCCATCTAAATCCAGCCGTTTCCATAGGTTTGGCCATTGCGGGAAGGTTCGACAAAAAAGAACTGTTCCCCTACATTATAGCCCAACTGCTTGGAGCCATCGCAGGAGCGGCTTTGCTCTACCTTATCGTATCGGGAAAACCGGGCTTTGAAATTGGTGGCTTTGCGGCCAATGGATTTGGAGAACACTCTCCGGATGGATACAGCATGTTGTCAGCCTTTATCGCAGAACTTGTGCTTACCTTCATCTTTTTGTTCATTATCCTAGGGGCAACACACTCCAAAGCACCTAAAGGAATGGCCGGTCTCGCTATTGGTCTTGGATTGACACTTATTCATCTTGTAAGTATTCCGGTAACCAATACTTCCGTAAATCCAGCAAGAAGTACCAGCCAAGCCTTATTTGCAGAGGGTTCTTGGGCAATGCCCCAACTATGGTTGTTCTGGGCAGCTCCTATCTTAGGCGCTATTTTGGCAGGGTTCGTTTACAGTACGTTATCCCCAGAAGAAAAGTAATAGTATCCTTTTAAAAAAATCGAGGGCAATTCTTTTTTAGGATTGCCCTTTCCATTTATACGGGTTCTCCGTATAAATCAAAATCAGAAGCTTCGTTAATTTTTATTTGTGTGAAGTCCCCTATTTTCACATAGTGCTTTGCAGCGTCTATTAGCACTTCGTTATCCACATCGGGAGAATCAAATTCGGTACGTCCCACAAAGTGATTTCCCTCTTTACGGTCAATGATGCATTTGAACGTCTTCCCAATTTTTTCTTGATTCAATTCCCATGATATTTGGGACTGTACCTCCATAATCTCGTTGGCACGTTGCTGCTTTATGTCTTCTGGAACATCATCGGTAAGCGAATACGCATGGGTATTCTCTTCATGGCTATAGGTAAAGCAACCCAAACGTTCAAAACGCATATCACAAACCCAGTCCTTCAACGTCTGGAAATCTTCTTCCGTTTCCCCAGGATACCCTACGATCAATGTAGTTCTTATGGCCATTTCCGGTACTGCCGCCCTAAAATCCTGTAGTAATTTGGTCGTCTTGGCTTTGGTGGTTCCCCTGCGCATGCTTTTTAAAATAGGGTCCGCAATATGTTGTAATGGAATATCAATATAATTACAGATTTTAGGTTCCCTTTTCATCACCTCCAGCACATCCATGGGAAAACCTGTAGGAAAAGCGTAATGTAAACGAATCCACGCTATACCCTCTACGGCAACCAAAGCTTCCAGTAATTGTGCCAAGTTCCGTTTCTTGTAAAGGTCCAAGCCATAATACGTAAGGTCCTGTGCAATCAATATCAGTTCCTTAACACCGTTTGCCGCCAGTTTTTCCGCTTCGGTAACCAAATCTTCAATGGGCTTGCTTTTGTGTTTTCCGCGCATTATGGGAATCGCACAAAATGAACAGGGCCTATCACAACCTTCGGCAATTTTTAAGTACGCATAGTTTTTTGGTGTGGTAGTCAACCGTTCCCCTATAAGCTCATGCTTGTAGTCTGCCCCCAAGGCCTTTAAAAGTTGGGGAAGGTCGCTGGTTCCAAAATAAGCATCCACATTGGGAATCTCTTTTTGCAAATCCGGCTTGTAACGCTCACTCAAACAACCCGTAACAAAAACCTTATCCACGGTCCCCGCCTCCTTCTTTTCTACATACTCCAAAATAGTGTTCACACTCTCTTCTTTGGCGTTTGCTATAAATCCGCAGGTATTTATCACCACAACATTACCCTCTTCCTCATGGGCCACCTCCTTGTTGTTGGCCCGTAGTTGCCCCATCAACACTTCAGAGTCATAGACATTCTTACTACAACCTAAGGTTACTACGTTGATTTTGTTCTTTTTAAGGGATTTTGTACGCATAGCTTTTTTATGGACCGCAAAAATACAACAAGCCCTGCAATTGGTCGATTTTATTGCATAATTGTTCCAATTATGCGTTAAACCTTTACCCCCAATCCCTAGTCTTAACCTAAAACTAATGCCATGAAAATACGATGCATACCGCTGCTGTTACTTCTAATCTTCATCACGGCCTGTAGCTCTGGGAACGATATCGAAGAAACGATTCCGGATGAAGTAACGGCCACCCCTCTTTATTTTCCCCCTAGCCAATCCCCAGAATGGGAAACACTCTCAGCAAATGAATTGGGCTGGAACACGGCCAACGAGAGTAGCCTCCAAAGTTTTCTGGAAGAAAACGGCACCAAGGCTTTCATTATTCTTAAGGACGGAAAAATAGTTGCGGAATGGTATTTTGATGACCACACCCAAAATACAAGCTGGTATTGGGCTTCGGCGGGAAAAACCCTGACCTCCTTTACGGTCGGAATTGCGCAAGAACAGGGTTTTTTAAACCTAGAGGACAAAACTTCAGCGTATTTGGGTACGGGATGGACCGCTACGGAAGCGGAACAGGAAGACCTGATTACCATACGCCATCAACTGACCATGACCTCTGGTTTGGATGACGGCCAAGGGGACTGCAAAACTCCGGATTGCCTTACGTATCTAGCCGATGCAGGCACGCGGTGGGCCTACCATAATGGGCCGTACACCCTATTGGATGAGGTGGTTGCCAATGCCACGGAGACGGAATGGACGGCTTATTTTAATGAAAACCTTAGGGATAAAATTGGGATGGACGGATTTTGGTTTTCTAGAAACGACGTAAACAACGTCTACTTTAGTACCGCCCGCAGTATGGCACGTTTTGGGCTTTTGAACCTGAACGATGGTATTTGGAACGGCGAAACCATTCTTGGGGATACCGACTACCTCGACCAAATGGCTAACAGCTCCCAAAACCTTAACCGTTCTTACGGGTATTTATGGTGGTTGAATGGAAAAGAAAGCTACCGCTTACCACAAACACAACTACAATTTAACGGTCCTTTGGTTCCCAATGCCCCAAGGGATATGTATTCTGGATTGGGACGGGACGACCAAAAACTATATATCGTTCCCAGTGAAAATTTGGTAATCGTCCGGATGGGCGAAAGTGCGGAAGAATCCCTATTGGCCCTATCCAGTTTTGATAATGCCCTTTGGGAGCGTTTGAATGCTTTTATGGACTAGTCTTTATACCCTTCCGGTATCTTACGAACCTTGGTCAAGTCTTCAAAAACTTTTCCAATTTGCAAAAGTTTAGCCTCGGTAAACTGCTTTCCAATAAAAGTCAGGCTAATTGGCTCACCAGAAGTTTTATAGCCCATAGGAACGGTTAGGGCAGGATATTTGGCTACAGCGGCAAAACCCGCATGATAGTTATTTATGGACAGTATCGCATCCAAACCATGGGCATCTAGGGCAGTATTGAAAAAGGTTCGCCCGTTGTTCTCCAAGGTCTGCTTAATCTCCAACAATCCTTCGGCACTGGTGGAATCCTTTAAAATGCCTTCAAAAAGTGCTTGTCCGTAGGGAATACGAAGCAAGGAATCCTGATTGTTGAACACAACGGCATCTGCAATGGACGCAATTTTAACGGCTTCCTTATCCTTTACTTGGGTCTCGATATACTTGGGCAAATCATTGCGCATATCAATGTTTAGGATGGACAGAAAACCGTCCATGGCCACTTCTGGGGGTGTAAATGAAACAATCTTCGCACCAGCGGCCTTTAATTTTTCTATGGTAGCCGCATAAATGGAATCGCTTTCCATCAAGCTTTTAATGGCACCCAACTTTAAATTTTGCGCTGTCAGCGGGGAACCGCTAGCGGAAAGCAAGGTTTCTTCTTTTGGTGCTACCGATGCTTCATCTTGCCGGTCCTCCCCCAACATTGCGGATAAAAGGATGGCATTGTCCTCCACATTCTTGGTCATGGGTCCCGGGGTATCCAAAGTACTGGAAATAGGAACGATACCGGTCCTGCTTAAAAGGCCGATAGTAGGTTTTAAACCGACTACGGAATTTTGGCTTGAAGGTGACAAGATAGACCCCGACGTTTCCGTACCTACGGCGGCCACGGCATAGTTAGCGGCTATCGAAGTGCCACTGCCCGCACTGGAACCACCGGTCTCAAAAACACGACGGCCATAAGGGTTTAAAGTCTGTCCCCCAACGGCGCTATACCCTAACGGACATCCGCTACATAAAAAATATGCCCATTCACTAAGGTTTACTTTTCCTAAAATTAAAGCCCCACGTTCTTTTAAACGCTCTACGATAAAAGCATCATCGGTTTGGTTGCTTTGTAGCGCGATCGCCCCAGCCGTCGTGGGCATTTCTGCCGTTCCAATGTTATCCTTCAGTAAAATGGGCATCCCGTAAATTGGATGGTTTTCTTCGGAATAGGAACGCTTTTTGGCTTCTTCCAGCACCTTTTGGTTAAGGGCTAGTACCGTATGCAACGAAGTTTCGTTATCCAGCTCATAGGTATAGATCCGTTTTAAGTAGAACAAGGTCAATTCCTCATAGGTAAACGTACCTTCTTTAATCTCTTCTTGAATAGCGGTAATGGGCCGTTCTAAAATCAAAGGCCTTAAAACTTGGTATCTTTCTTCCGAAAACTCCGAAACGGCATTGTATAACGGCCTAAAAACTTCATTCTTGTCCAAGACCTTGGATTGAATAAGTTTGAACTGCATCCGCTCTTTTTCATGGGTTGCGTTGGACGCCACTTCCAAGGAATCATTATAAGGAGTCCAAACCAACACATTTTCGATTTTAACCGTATTCTTTTCTTGTTTACAAGCAGTTAGACAGACCGCTACCAAAAACAACATATAAACTTTAGTGGCTGAAGGAAAGAAATATTTCATTAAATTATTTTTTATTCGATGGAACTAAAGATAAGGTTTCTTGTTGTTTCAGTAAACAGCAAGTTCAGTTGGCGTTCACAAGGAGTTGCCACTTTTTGATGTTCTTTTCGTTCATTCTAACAAACTCATCTTTTTCCAAATGGGTGGCAATGCGCAAGGATTTTTTAGCCGATGCTATAGCTGCCTTATAATCCCCTAATTCCGCTTGGACCAGACTTTTCACCCTATGGAAATAGTAGGTATCCCCTTCCAGTTCCAACGCTTTGTCCAGATAACCCAATGCCCTTTTAAAATCTTTTCGTTGTTCTTGTAGGTACCTCCCGGCTTCATAATAGGTTTGGGCCGTTGGATTTTCCTTCAGTTGCTTTGCTATTTCCAACTCCATTTGGGCATCGGTATCCACGGTAATGGGTAAGGTAATCTTTGTATCCTCCCATAAAAGATCCAAATTGAGAGTATTATGGGTAATGGAATCAAAGGCAATTAAGAAATTTTCTTGATGTTCCTCTATTTTTTGGGGTTGTACCATAACCCTAAAGACATCTTCTTCCACATTGTAGTTTTTACGGCCATCGCCCCAATGCGTCGTATTGGCATGAAAAGCAACCTGCCACCTATCTTCTTCCGGAAAGGCATACAACGCATAGGTTCCTTTGGACAAGGTGTTTCCTAGCACCGCTACATCAGTATCCACAGTTATCTTAGTGCTCTCATTGGCGCCAACACGCCAGATCCTTCCGTAAGGAACAAGTCCGCCAAAGATTTTTCTACCCCGCGCCGCAGGTCTTGAATAGGTTACTGAAATTTTAGTAAGGCCTACTTCTTGTTCAATAGAGGAACCTGGGCTTGCCTTTGGGTGGGTTATTTGGCCCATCGCCATAGCGTGATACAGAAAAATCACGAAAATCCAAACGCAATTGCTATTCTTGTACATCCAAAACAACCGATTTTCCAACATAATCATGAATTGCTTTTTTATGTTCATTAGTAGTAACGGTCAGTAGCGACATCCAACCTAAGGTCAGTTTTACCAAATATCGTAAAAAAGCCCGTCCTAAAGGAATGTTCCGATTTGTGTGCTGTTCTTGTTTGACTTCTATTTTGCTGTAAAAATGTCCGATGGTCCCACCATAAACACTGATAAAAATAGGTTCGTACACCAAAAAAGCGAGCACAAAACCAACTTTTAGACCATCCGGAACGTTCTCAAACCCGTCCAAAATCAAAGTGAACACATACATGAAAATAATCAGTAAAAACGAATCTATGGTTACCGCTTTTATCCTACTGGGCAGATTGGCAAATTCCATACTCACAGCTTAAAAAAAGAATCCACGAACTCGTATTTATTGAACACCTGTAAATCATCTATTCCTTCCCCAACCCCAATATATTTGACCGGTATTTGAAACTGGTCCGATATACCGATGACTACGCCGCCTTTTGCCGTACCGTCCAATTTGGTCACCGCTAAAGAAGTAACTTCGGTGGCTTTGGTAAACTGCTTGGCCTGCTCAAAGGCATTTTGACCAGTAGAACCGTCCAAAACCAACAACACTTCATGTGGTGCATCTGGAACTACCTTTTGCATTACCCTTTTCACCTTTGAAAGTTCGTTCATCAAATTCACTTTATTGTGTAAACGGCCAGCAGTATCGATCAAAACCACATCGGCATTATCCGCTACCGCCGCAGATAAGGTATCAAAAGCGACCGAGGCGGGATCACTGCCCATTTTCTGTTTTATAATGGGTACTTCTACCCGATCTGCCCAAACTTGTAACTGATCAATGGCCGCCGCCCTAAAGGTATCGCCTGCCCCTAGTACCACACGTAATCCTTGGTTTTTAAACTGATTGGCCAATTTTCCAATGGTAGTCGTCTTACCCACACCATTAACCCCCACTACCATAATTACATGGGGTTTGTTTTCGGCAGGTACGGAGATCTCCTTTTCCTCCCCAACATGGGTTTCCGATAACAACCCAGCAATCTCTTCCCTAAGAATCTGGTTGAGTTCTTCCGTTCCCAAATACTTATCCTTGGAAACCCTAGCTTCAATACGCTCAATGATTTTAAGGGTGGTGTTTACCCCAACATCGGAAGTGACCAACACTTCCTCAAGATTATCCAAGACCTCATCATCTACTTTGGCCTTGCCCGCCACGGCTTTACTGAGTTTGCCAAAAAAACTGGATTTGGACTTTTCCAAGCCTTTATCCAGGGTCTGCTTTTTGTCTTTGGAGAATATGTTTTTAAAAAGACTCATAGTGTTTGGTTGAAGGCCAAAGATAGGTAAGATTGTGGATTTTCCTAAGCCCCAAGTACGTGTTAAAATTTTGCATTCCTACAAGAATTTCGCAATTATCATTCAAAATAGTGTTTACCAGACAAGCTGTGAACATAACTACTGCACCGGGCATTCCCATTGATATGACGTTGACTACTGATTGTGGAGATCTCCATTTTAGGGTTGTCTTTGATACGGCGTTTAAGGGCATAAAAAAAGCCCCAACGAGTTGGAGCTTTTTTTTTATTCTTGTAAAAAGACTATCTCTTGGACAACCAATCGTTCACCAATTCTGGTGACATTACCTGCTCCACAAAAGTATATGCCCCAGTTTTAGGGGATTTTACCATTTTAATGGCCTTTGTCAATCTTTTAGAGCTGCCTTGCAGCGTTGCTACGGTCTTCTTTGCCATGTCTTGTTATCTTACTTAATTTCTTTATGAACTGTCATACGCTTAAGAATTGGATTGAATTTCTTCAATTCCATTCTATCCGGTGTGTTCTTTTTATTTTTCGTAGTAATGTATCTGGATGTACCTGGTTGACCAGATTCCTTATGTTCCGTACATTCTAAAATAACTTGGATTCTATTCCCTTTCTTTGCCATTTCTAAATAATATTACTTAACAAAGCCTTTGGCTCTTGCATCTTTTAAAGCAGCAGAAATTCCTTTCTTGTTGATTATCTTTATTCCTTTTGACGAAACGTTCAATGTAACCCACTTATCCTCTTCAGGAATGTAGAATTTCTTCTTGGAAATATTGATATCAAATCTCCTTTTCGTCTTATTGATGGAAAAAGAAACGTTGTTACCAAACATTACTTTTTTTCCTGTAACTTCACATACTTTGGACATCTCTCTATCTTTATGAGTGATTTTATTGAGGCTGCAAATTTAGTTATTTCTACTGGACAGGCAAAAATAAGTACCTAAAAATTAATAATTTCTTTCTGCAGTAATTCAAACGCCTTGTTTACGGACTTTTGGACTATGCGCTCCCGGTGGTTACCCATGGTAAATTGCTGGGCAAAAGTGCCTTTGGGCGATGCTATGGCAATAAATACCGTGCCAATAGGCACCTGCGAATCCCCTTTTTCCGGTCCTGCATTGCCGGTGGTCGCAACGGCAAAATCCGTACCTAATAGTTCTTTTACATTTGTTGCCATGGCGCATGCCACCTCAGCACTTACTACAGAATGTTTGTCAACCAATGCTTTTGGAACGCCTAACGTCTCTATTTTGGTAGCCGTGGCATAACTTACCAAAGCCCCCTTGAAATATTTGGAGGCTCCGGGCATGGCAGTCAAACTATTGGAAATTTTGCCCCCGGTAAAGCTTTCCGCAGTGGACAAGGTATACTTTTTGTCCGTTAATAATTTTGCGACCAAAGCTTCTATACTTTCGTCTTCCTCTTCCCCATAGATGATATCACCGATTAATGGATATAGTTTTTTAACTTCTGCATCAATAGCGGTAACCAACGCCTCCTTATGCGTCCCTTTTGTGGATAGACGCAAACGGACCCTTCCTAAACTTGGTAGATACGCTAGTTTAATAGTTTCTGGCAGGTCATTTTCCCAATCGGCTATCTTTTCGGCAATAGCACTTTCCCCCAAACCATAGGTCATAATGGTTTTGTGCAGAATATAGGGCCGTTTGAACTGCTTTCTAATTTTTGGGATAACCTGATCTTTTATTAAACCCTTCATTTCAAAAGGAACCCCGGGCATGGAAACAAAGACAGTTCCTTTGTTCTCCATCCAAATGCCCGGTGCCGTACCATAAGCATTGTGCAAAACTTGCGCCCTACTGGGCACTAATGCCTGTAACCTGTTCATATCCGATATAGGGGTGGAAATGTATTTTTTGAACAAGAACTCGATATGTTCCAAGACCACCTTGTTTTCCACTAAGGTATCCCCAAAATACTCACATAGGGTGTGCTTGGTAATATCATCCTTTGTTGGACCCAACCCACCTGTTAATATCACCAATTGCGATCTGGAATTTGCGCTCTTTAAGGCATCTAAAATATGTGCTTTATCGTCTTGAATGGAAGTTATCTGATATACGGAAACACCAATTTTGTTAAGGGCTTTGGAGATAAATGCAGAATTGGTATCCACTATCTGTCCTATAAGGATTTCATCCCCGATCGTAATAATTTCTGCTTGCATGTAAGTATCCTATAAGATAACGGGTTGCCATCTTAAGTTAAACGAATGCAAAAGTACGGTAGAAAGCTAAACCTGCTTAGATGTTGTAGTCTTTTTTGAGTTCCATAATCACTTGCTCCACATCTTTCTTTAACAATGGAAACTTGGTTTGGATATCCTCAAAATTACCTTCGGCCTTACCAAGGGTCTCTATTTCCAAGGCGTTGGCACGCGTTTGTTCCATACCTAGTAAATCTACATTAGGCTTAATTTTATGGGCCATTTTGTAAATCTGGTTGAAATCTTTGTTGGCTATAGCGGTCTCTAAGGTTTCAAGATCTTCGGGTACTTCTTCCAAAAAAACGGAAATTACGGAAAGGATGAAATCAGTGTCACCCTCTGCCATCTCATTAATCTTATCTAGGCTGTAAATCATTATCGTACATTAAGTGCAAAAAACGCTTCCTCCCCAATTCTACCCTCAAGGTAATCATTTGCTACAACTCTACCAACCCCGGACGGTGTCCCCGTAAAGATAATATCGCCTTTTTTGAGCATAAAGTAAGTAGATACGTACGCAATTAACGCGTCTATCTTCCAGAGCATCAGGCTAGTATGTCCCTTTTGTACAATTTCCCCATTTTTTAACAAGGAAAACCCTAAATTGTCAAGGTTTTCGTACTTATTTTTTCGTATCCACTTACCTATGACCGCTGCGCCATCAAAGCCCTTCGCTTTTTCCCAAGGCAATCCTTTCGATTTTAGCTGTTGTTGTAAGTCCCTAGCCGTAAAATCTATCCCAAGACCAATCTCGTCATAATACGTAGCGGCAAACTCTTTTGCAATATGTTTCCCCACCTTGTTGATCTTCACCAAAACCTCTACTTCATAGTGCACGTTATCCGAAAAATCGGGAATATAAAAATCCTGTTCTTTGGGTAAAATGGCAGAATCCGGTTTTATAAAGACCACAGGTTCTTCTGGCCGTTCATTATTAAGTTCGTCAATGTGTGCAGCGTAATTTCTGCCTATGCAGATCAATTTCATAAGAGTAGCTTATCTATTTTAACTTTTGGGTCACCTTAACACTTATAGCGGGTATGAGGTTGTCATTATTATCTTGTGAGCGTACTTTAAATTCCCGCCATTCCCCCATGCCGTACACCATTACTTTGTGGTTTTGGTTTTTGCTGTAAACACCCCCAAATGTAGGGGCAAAACGGTCTTCTACCCTTGGCGAGTTGCTTATGGCGTCCTTTTCATCCTTTCTGTACCAATTATAGGGAATAAAAAGCCATTCCAAACCAACATAGATTCCTTCCTTAGGTATTTTTACCCGCTTTTCGGATAAGTCCAAAGACGTATAGTCCGTGCCCTTATTGGCTTCCAAAACAATACTTTCCTGTACCAAATCCTTACTTGGTTCTTTTGTAGTTGGGTCCACGGCATAAAATCGCAACCTGAATTTTGCGGCCTCCCTAGTAAAAGTAGGATTGTCCCTAAAAAAAACACTCACCTTTTCCACATATTTCTTACTGGCCCCAATATTAGGAAAGTATAATGCCAAGACCCATGGTGTTGACGAGGAATCAAATCCGCTGGTGATGCTATAACTGCTAATGGGATTCCATACCTGGACATTGCCCAAGTTTTTATTGACCACTACTTCATCCAACTCAAAAGTCTCTTCTTTTAAAAAAACCTTTTTGTCCTGAAGAATTTTCTGGGCGAGTACAATGGTGTCTTTGTAGCCCAAGGAGGAAATATGCACCTGTTTTTGTAACATTCCCTTTTCAATTTCCAAATGGAACCTCCCGTTTTCATCGGAGGAAGTTCCTACCAGCGTGTTTAAAAAACTAAGGTTGACATAGGGTATGGGTTGTTCCGTCCTATGGTCCACAACGCTGCCCAAAAAATCGACCCGTTGGCCCCAACAGCAGGCGGAAAACAAAAAAGCCGCAACCAAAAATCGCATTAGGATAATTTATTGTTGAGTTTGGACAGTTTAATTTGGGTAAGTACTTTTTTGGTATATAATGGAAAATCGGCGTTTAGAATCCACCCAAAATAGCCCGGTTCCTTTTCCATAACCTCATCTACGGTTTTTCCTTTGTGTTTTCCAAATGCGAAGGTCGGTTCCCCATCTTCCGTAACCCCAATAAAACCTGCAAAATCCAAAGACTGTTTGCGGGTCGTAAACTCCGATAGCTTTTTTACGTTATTCTCCAATTCAGGATAGCGGTCCAATTGCGACAGCAGTACCTCATAGGTGGCCAAAGTATCGGCCTCCGCGCTATGGGCGTCTTCCAAACTTTTATCGCAATAGAATTTGTAGGCAGCCCCTAAGGTCCGCTTTTCCATTTTATGGAATATGGTCTGTACGTCTACGGAGACCATATGTTTCATATCAAAATCAACGTCTGACCTAAGCATCTCTTCCGCCAAAAGTGGGATATCAAAACGGTCCGAATTAAAACCTGCCAAATCACTGTCCCTGATCATCGTATAAATTTCTTTGGACAACTGCTTAAAGGTAGGTTCATTGGCCACCTTTTCATTGGAAATACCGTGAACGGCTATGACCTCTGCCGGGATTTCCATTTCCGGATTTACCAACCATGTTTTGCTTTCCTTATTCCCGTTGGGATGCACCTTAAGAATGGATATTTCTACAATACGGTCTTTGGCCACATTGGTGCCGGTTGTTTCTAAATCGAAAAAACAAATTGGTTTTGTTAACTGAAGTTCCATAAGTGAGCCCTATTCTATTACCGAACGCAAGGTAACAATTCTTGGTTAGCCAGTGCCTAGGTTAAGTATGCTAATATTAAGCTGAAATTAAAATTACATGGCTATGTTCTCGGAACATAAGGATTTCCTTTTACATACCATAGCATTGATTCCAATTGTACTATCCCCATTAAAATTAATCCCACTACTGTAAGCAAAACACTTAAAGTCATATTTCCCCATAAACTACTACATAAATGCAATAAAGTAATAACGGTAAAAGTAGTTTACTTTGATTTTGATGCCATTCTTTCATCAAATAGCATAGGTGTCGTTGATACAACCACAATTTTTGAAGCATCCTTATGGTTTGGATTTATCAAAAAGTTGTATTCCGGTGGAACAATACTACTAGGCACCCTTAACACTGCATATTCGTTTGCAGCAACAAAAGTATCACCTATGGATTGGGTATCCAAAACTGGAGGTTTCCTACTCCAATTTTTAGGGAGGTCATTTACTTCCAGTTCCAATATTTCGATTTCATCCGGAATATCTATTTCTACGTAAAACCTATCGGTGGGTAAATCTTCATGCAAATCCAAATGGACGGAAATTTCTAAAGTAGCCAATGCCCTAGAAGCGGCAGCGTAAACTATATATGTGTTTAGACTATTCCATCGATAGCCTTCTGTCCTAGACGCACCAATACCTTTTATGGTCGTTTCTAGGTATTTTTCCCGTTCAATTCTATAAACCCTCATTAGGCCATATTACCAAACTCAATTCTGTTCAAAGCTTTCTTTACCTCTTTTATCCCCGTTAGACTATCGAACAGACTGTCTGGGGAGGAATTTCCTAATGAAATATTGGGTTTTCTAAGCCATCTTTGAAATTTTTCACTTTCATTGTTGAATACGGTAAGCCCAAAATCATACAACTCAATCAGCTCTACAATAAACTCACTATCTTGTTTACTTAAAATATCATTACTTTTTTTCTTCTTATTGTAGGTCGTTTGCACTATTTGCAGGGAGTTTAAATAATGGTTCACCGGAATTTTAGTTCGCTTGCTAATGCTCTCAATGGCAGCGTAGGGGAGACCCTTCCTAATTAAAGTGATTTTTTCAAAATTGGTAGACCAAGAATAGCTCTTATTCCTTACTTTGATTTTATAACTATCCGCGTAAACCGGAACAAGGGAGGCTTTTTTATGGGCTTCTTCTAAAAGCCGTTGCTTGGCTTGTTTTTTGCCTTCGGCATGTTCTTTTGATTTAAACATAACAGCAGAATTACTATATTAATACAACTAATTTACTGTTTTTAAATAAGAATACCTAAGAATCTTACAATTCTTATGCGTAGTCCATCTTGCTTTTCTTTCATCAAAAGACTAAAATAAAAATTAGGGAATGGGTATAAAACCATCGGCAAAGGTTTGTTATTCTACAATGTACGGCATCCAGTATCTACTTCTAAAAGTAAAATAATGCAATTACCTAGAATGTGGAAAAGGGGATACCGCTTATGGACAGCGTAATCTAAATCTCCCGATTCACGTCCCAAGCCTCCAAATAATCTGCCACAGTTTTGACGAACATGCCGCCCAAGGCGCCATTGACCACCCTGTGGTCATAGCTATGGGACAAGAACATTTTGCTTCGAACGCCAATGAAATCCCCTTCTGGGGTTTCTATAACCGCAGGCATTTTGCGAATGGCCCCAAGCGCCAAAATACCTACTTGCGGTTGGTTGATAATGGGAGTCCCAAAAACACTGCCAAAAGTTCCTACATTGGTCACCGTATACGTACCTCCTTTTATCTCGTCAGGTTTTAGCGCATTGTTCCTGGCCCTAGTAGCCAAGTCGTTTACGGTTTTGGCCATGCCTACCAAATTCAACTGGTCCGCGTTTTTAATGACCGGGACAATAAGATTACCGTCCGGAAGTGCGGCGGCCATCCCTAAATTGATATTTTTCTTTTTGATGACCGTATCCCCTTCCAAGGAAATATTGATCATCGGATGTTTTTTAATGGCCACGGCAATCGCCTCCATGAATATGGGGGTAAACGTAAGCTTCTCACCTTCGCGTTCCTCAAAGGCTTTTTTAACCTTGTTTCGCCAATTCACCAAATTGGTAACATCGACCTCTATAAAGCTTTGCACATGGGCTGATGTGGTAACGCTCTCCACCATATGATGGGCAATGAGTTTTCCCATTCTGGATAACGGTATGGCCTCTTCGCCATCTTTGGCAGCAACAGCTGTAGCTGTAGGTTTTGCAGCAGTCGGCTGCGGGGCCACTTCTTTTTTTGGTGTTGGGGCAACCGGTGTCGCGGGAGCAACTTTGGTAGTTGGAGCAGCCGAATTTCCACGATTTTCAATAAACGCCAACATATCGTTCTTGGTGACCCTACCCTCTTTTCCGGTCCCTGCGATACTATCCAATTCTTGAAGTGAAATCCCTTCTTGTTTGGCCATATTTTTCACCAAAGGGGAATAAAAACGATCAGCACTGGAACCACTTGCCGTTGGTAATGAAACTTGCTCCTTTACGGCCGCGACTTCACTTTCCAATTGTGCTACGGATTCTGGAACGGTTTCCCCTATTTCTTCCGGGCTTTCAGTCACGATATCGGGCATATCACCCGCTACCTCAATAACGGCGACCACCTCCCCTACTTTGATTACGTCATCAACGCCAAAGTTTTTTGAAATCAACGTACCTTCTACTTCGCTGGGCACTTCGGAATCCACTTTGTCCGTCGCAATTTCAAAAACCGGCTCGTCCAGTTCTATGGTATCACCTACTTCTTTTAACCAAGCGGTAAGCGTAGCTTCTGCCACACTCTCTCCCATTTGGGGTAATTTTAATTCAAACTTTGACATATTCTTAATTAACGTATCAAATAGGGCTTATATTTTGCAAAAATACTACAAAAAAGACCTTATCTTTAATTTAAATGCATTTAAGTACTCAATTGGCCTTCATGGAATTTTCAAAAGGCACCCGGTTTAAAATACTTCTTCCCAGAGTCACCTCATCTGCATATTCCAGTTCATCCCCTACAGAAATCCCCCTGGCAATAGTAGAGGTAACGACTTTCATTCCATCCAATTGCTTATAGATATAAAAATTGGTGGTATCCCCCTCCATGGTGGAACTCAATGCAAAAATAAGTTCGCGTACTTCGCCCTGCCTTACTTTTTGAATCAGTGGACTAATGGTCAAATCTTGGGGACCTATGCCTTCCATAGGCGAAATTTTACCTCCCAGCACATGGTACAACCCTTGATACTGCGAGGTATTTTCAATGGCCATCACATCCCTAATATCTTCGACCACGCAGATAATCCCTTTGTCCCGCTTTGGATTTGCGCATATTTCGCAGAGTTCGGTATCGCTAATGTTATTGCAGGAAGTGCAAAAATTAACTTCGGTCCGCAATTTTAAAAGTGCCTCAGAAAGGTGGATGGTCTGTTGCTCCGGTTGCTTTAAAAGATGGAGCACCAAACGCAGGGCCGTCCGTTTTCCAATACCCGGTAACTGGGACACCTCATAAACCGCATTCTCTAATATCTTGGAAGAATAATCCATAACGGCAAAATTACAATTTTAGGTGATTACAATTAGAGTTTTGTACTTTGCAAAACAAATTGCAACTATGACGGCCACACAGATTTTAGGCTTAATCGGTATTTATTTTTTGGTCCTTTTAGTGGTTTCCTACTTTACGGGTAAGAACGATTCCAACGAAGACTTTTTTAAAGCGGGCAAAAAATCCCCTTGGTTTTTGGTGGCCTTTGGTATGGTAGGCACCTCCCTTTCCGGAGTGACCTTCATTTCCGTTCCGGGTTGGGTAGAGGCTTCGGAATTTGGGTATTTTCAGGTGGTCTTGGGCTATTTTGTGGGGTATTTGGTCGTGGCCTTTGTGTTACTCCCTATTTATTACAGGCTTAATCTCACTTCTATTTACGAGTTTTTGTTGGGTAGGTTTGGAAAAGTAAGCCATAAGACCGGTGCTTTTTTCTTTTTCCTTTCCCGGGTTTTGGGTGCTTCTTTTCGCCTGTATCTGGTAGCCATCGTTTTACAGCAATTTGTGTTTGATCAGTATAACGTGCCTTTTGGGGTAACCGTGTTCATTTCTATCGCCTTGATTTGGATCTATACCAATCGTGGGGGCATTAAGACCATTGTTTGGACGGATACCCTGCAAACCACCTTTATGATTGCGGCCGTCGTACTTTCCATAGTGATGATCAACAGGGAACTGGATTGGAGCTTTGGGGAATTTTTGGCTTCGGACGAATTAAAAAATTATAGTACCGTTTTCTTTACCGATGATTTCCTAGCGCGAAACCACTTCTTAAAATCCTTTATTGGGGGAATGTTCATTACTATTTGCATGACCGGACTGGATCAAGATATGATGCAAAAAAACCTGACCTGCAAAAACCTCAAGGACGCCCAAAAGAATATGATATCCTTTAGTCTGGTATTGGTGGGGGTCACCTTTCTTTTTATGCTATTGGGGGCCTTATTGTTTATTTATGCTGACCAAAACGGTGTTGGCATCCCATTGATGGACGGAAAACCCAAAACGGATTTGTTATTTCCGGAAATTGCCTTAAACAGCGGCTTGGGGATTACCTTGTCCATCACTTTTATGCTAGGCCTTATTGCGGCGGCCTACAGTAGTGCGGATAGTGCGCTTACCTCATTGACCACTTCCTTTTGCGTGGATTTTTTAAGTCTGGAAAAAAAATCGGAACTGGAGCAAAAACGTATTCGAAAACAGGTCCACATCATTATGAGTTTAGGGCTTATTCTGGTTATCATCTCCTTCAAGTATATCTTGAATTCCAACATCATTGATAGTCTTTTGACCGTGGCCGGATACACTTATGGCCCCCTTTTGGGACTTTTTGCCTTCGGTATTTTTACCAAACATCAAATAAAGGACCGTTTGGTCTGGATCGTGGCCCTTGCCTCCGTTCTGCTTATTGTAGGTATCGCTACTATTGATTCGGATTATCTGGGCGGTTATGTATTGGGTTATGAGTTATTACCGCTTAATGGACTGCTTACGTTTTTAGGGTTACATCTTATCAGAAAGAAGAATGTCCCGGTAGGGGGCGTTAGTGCCAAAAAGCGTTAAAAATCTGCCAACCCCCTTTCTGTTATATTTTTGTGATGTTTTGCCGCTACTTTTACTCAAGTTAAAATAAAGGCAATGCGCTACATATTCAGTTTAAAACTACTTTCTATTTTATTGCTCGGCACCCTAATGGTGAACGGACAATCTATTATCAAACAAAGTGAAGAATTGGGCCAAGTACGTTGGTACAGGGATTATGACAAGGCCTTGGCATTGGCCAAAAAAGAACAAAAGGATGTATTGATTCTTTTTCAGGAAGTCCCCGGCTGTTCTACCTGCCGCAACTATGGGCAAAACGTATTGAGCAATCCGTTGATGGTAGAGGGCATTGAAAATTTATTCATTCCTTTGGCCATTTTCAATAACAAAGGCGGAAAAGACAAGGTTATTTTGGACAAATACAACGAACCCAGTTGGAACAATCCCGTAGTACGGATCGTAAATTACAAAGGCGAGAATGTAGTGAAGCGCATCAGCAGTGATTATTCTGCCAAAACCTTGCACGCGCGTATGCTGGAAGCCTTAAAATCTTATGGAGCAGAGGTTCCGGATTACTTTCAACTCTTGGGGCAAGAACTGGGTGCTACAAGGACAACCAAAGAGAAGGTTTTTAAAATGTATTGTTTTTGGAGTGGGGAAAAGCAACTGGGAAAACTGGACGGCGTATTAAATACCGAATCTGGGTTCATGAACGGGGAAGTGGTAAAGGTTACCTACGATGCCTCGGTGTTGGACGAAAAGGAATTGGAAACCTATGCCAAAAGCAACAGTTTTACCCCTGTTGATGCAAAAAAGACATACCGGCCCGCATCTAACGATATCCACTACTATTTAAGACATACGGATTATAAGTACGTTCCGTTAACGGCCATACAACAGACAAAGATCAACAGTGCCATAGGTAGTGGAAAAACAGGCGACGAATACCTGTCCCCTGCCCAAAGGGCATGGTTTGTTGGTATTATTGAAGGAAAAATCAAGAAAAATAAAAACCTGTTGAACGTTTCCTTTAAAGATGCCTGGGCCTATATGCAGAAGGAAAAACAGGTAGCCCTAAGCAGTAACTAAAGTTAATTAATGATTGCTCCCCTCTTAAAAAAGAGGGGAATGAATCCTGACCGCAGGGCAGAAGAAAAGGAAGATTCATTTTTGGTCAGCGCTTCAATCCCTCCGTCTTGACACTCGGCAGCAACACATCTTAATCAAGTATAGCTCCCCTCTTTACTAAAGAGGGGAATGAATTTTGACCGTAGGGAAAAAGAAAGGGGAGATTCATTTTTGGTCAGCGCTTGAAATCCCTCCCGCTTGACACTACGGGTCAAGCCACCTCCCTTTTCCTTCGACCTGGCTCAGGATACAAAGGGAGGAGCTAATAAGGTCATGATTCTGGTTGGGCTTACTTAACAATACCTATTGTATCTCTCATATCCAACGGGCTGTTTTTATTGCCGCATTAATTAGCCATGTCTCCCACACCTAAATTTAACCTGCAAACAAATGCCGGGTTATCCATACTGGCCGGTAGCCAAAAGCACTAAGGTACAGGCTACTTCAACGGCGATATCATTTGCCTTTAATAGGGCATAAAATTCCGGGTTCTCCGTTCCTGGGTTAAAAATGACCTTTTCCGGTTGTAAGTCAATGATACTGTGATAGTATTGCTTTTGCCGTTCACCTCCCAAATACAACGTTACAATGTCAATATTTGGTAATTCAGCCAAATTAGTTTTAATTTGTACATCGACAACCAAACCGGATTTAAGTCCAAAACCTACCGTATTGATTTTATGTTCGCGTAAGCGTTTAATTACTAGGTTACTGTATCTGTGAGGTTTTAAGGAGGCTCCAAAGACCAAAGTGGTTTTCATATGTTAAATACCATGTTAAACTCTTCTTAATGTCGTTACTATTGAGATAAAATAACGTCTCTTATGTGATAAGAGAAAAAAAAATCATTGGTAAGACTGTATTTTTATAGTTAATGGTTAGTGTTTAGTATGGCTTATCAATGTTAAAACCCTGACCTCCCTTGTGGAGTGTCAGGGTTACTTCTTTTT